>CAUDYH010000108.1 GCA_958453575.1 uncultured Collinsella sp. | reverse complement strand
CTTTGACGATCTGAGCGTTTTGCTCCAGCTCCTCCAAATCCTCCCAATAGCCGACAGCAAGGCCCGCCAAGTACGCGGCGCCAATCGCCGTGGTCTCCACCGTCTCGCACTGCAGCACGGGAATATCCAGCAGATCAGCCTGGAATTGCATGATGAACTCGTTGCGCGAGGCACCGCCATCGACAGACAGGCGCTCAATCGAAAGCCCCACGTCCTGCTCCATGGCGCGCAGCACGTCGTAGCTCTGATATGCCATGGATTCGCAGGCGGCACGTACGATGGTCGCACGGCTCGAGGCGCCGGTCAGACCGCACACGATACCGCGAGCATGCGGGTCCCACCAGGGAGCGCCCAAACCCGCAAAGGCGGGAACGAAGTAGCAGCCCTCGTTGTCGCTAATCGAAGCAGCGAGTTGTGCCGACTCGCTCACGCTCGAGATGATGCCCATGTTGTTGCGAAGCCAGTTCATCGTTGAGCCGGCGGCAAAAATAGAGCCCTCGAGCGCATAGCTGACTTTGCCGTCCGCAGCGATACCGATGGTGGAGACCAGGCCATTCTTGGATTCGACGATCTCGTCGCCGGTGTTCATGAGCATAAAGCAACCCGTGCCATAGGTGTTTTTGGTCTGGCCGGGACGGAAACAGCAGTGGCCGAACAGCGACGCCTGTTGGTCACCCGCCACGCCCATGATGGGCGGCATGTTGGTCATGATGTCGCTCGCGACGCGGCCGTAGTCGCCCGAGCTCCAGCGAACCTCGGGCATCATGGAACGTGGAACGTCAAAGAGTGCCAGCAGGTCGTCGTCCCAATCGAGCGTATGGATATTAAAGAGTGCCGTGCGGCTGGCATTGGTGTAGTCGGTGGCAAAGACCTGGCCGCCGGTGAGGTTGTAGATGAGCCAGGTGTCGATGGTGCCAAACATGAGGTCGCCCGCCGCCGCGCTTTCGCGTGCGCCGTCGACGTTGTCGAGAATCCACTGCACCTTGGAGGCCGAGAAATACGGGTCGAGCGTGAGTCCCGTGCGGGAGCGCACCAGCTCCTCGCAACCCTGTTCAACCAACGCGTCGATTGCCGGCGCGGTACGGCGGCACTGCCACACGATGGCGTTATAGATCGGCTGACCGCTCACGCGGTCCCAGACCACCGTGGTCTCGCGCTGGTTGGAGATGCCGATGGCGGCAATGCGGTCGGAGTGGATACCGCTCTTAAACTGGACTTCCATCATGACGGCGATCTGGCTGGCAAGGACCGCCATGGGGTCTTGCTCCACCCAACCGGGACGCGGAAAACTGGTTTTGACGCTGCGACGTGCCTGCGCGACGATGCATCCGTACTCGTCGACGATGGTCGCAAGTACCGAGGTGGTGCCGCAGTCGAGCGCCATGATGTAGGAACCGCCAAAGTCAAACGAGGCATCTTCCATGCCCAGGCTGCCCAGATTCAACGACATCGCTTAAACCTTTCTATTGCATCGGGTCGGACAGGACCCGTTCGATCTCTGATGCGGGAAGTGCGCCTTGGCGCAGGATCTGGAGCCCGCCGTGCTGGAACGACACGATGGTCGAGGCGTCGCGACACGGGGTCTCACCGGCGTCGACGGCAACATCGACCCCCTCCAGGATGCGACCCTCGACGGCGGCAAAGCTTGCCGGCGAGGGCGCGCCATGCGTGTTAGCGCTGGTGCAGGCAAGAGGGCTGCCGCAGGCGCGGATGAGCGCCTGCACCACGGGCGAGGCCGAAGCGCGAAGTGCCACCGTGTCGTCGGCGGCGCGCATAAAGGTCGGCACGCAGGGGGCCGCCTTGACCACGATAGTCAGGGCGCCCGGCCAGCATCGTCGGGCAAGCACGCGGGCCTCTTCCGGGATATCCACGCCATAGCGGTCGAGTGCTTCGACGCCATCGACCAGCCAAGCGACGGTTTGCGTGAGTTCACGTTGCTTGAGAGTGAAGATACGGCGATAGCCGGTGCCGAGCGCAGGAACTGCGGCGCCATTGACGGCAGCCTGCGGATCGCGCGGCCACGATGGGAATTCGCTTGTATCTTGGGGCACGGCGTCCGAGAAGGCGTTGACTGCCACGGCGACACCGTAGACGGTCTCGGTCGGGATCAAAGCCAGGCCGCCGCGGCCGAGCACCTCGGCCGTGCGCTCGACGGCAAGCCGATGCGGCTCGCGCGTTCCCTCGTATACCCGATAGACCGTCTGCATGTGTATGCCAGCCCCTTACGCTCTGGTGCAAGTTTGTTTACTGTGGGGCATTCTCGCACGAAACGTTCAACCTATTTGCCCAGAGCGCATGTTGGTTTGGTGAGCGGCTCTAGTAGTCGGTGAAAGTGAGGGGGTTATTGGACTGCGACGAACTTCTTTGGCCTGCCGGCGTGGCGTTCTTGGGCGGCGTAGCGCTCGATGCTGTCTATCGTTATCATCCGACGGCCGTCGACGAGTTCAACATCGAGCTTTCCGGCTTTGACCAGCGCGGTAATCCGCGGAGCGGAGACTTTGAGGTCCAGCGCTGCGTCTTTAAATGTTCGGCACGCCGCTTCCCGAGCGTCCTCGTGGTCGATTTCGACTGAAAGGGCCACGACCTCGGCCGAGCGTTCGTACCCTGCCGGAGTCAAACCGTTGTTGAGGTCGTCGGCCAAAAACGCCATCAGTGCCTCGGTAGCATGGGCAATCGCTTCTTCGCGCGTATCGCCATCGGCAAAGGCGCCGGGAATCTGCGGGAAGCTAGCGCAGTAACCGTCGTCTTCTTTTATGAGAACGCAGTCATAGGTAAATCGCTGCCTCATTTTGCCTCCAACTACCATCCAGCTTGGCGACGAATACTTGCCCACGTGCCCTTCTTTGGTCGATCACCACCAGAGCCGTTCACGGTGACAACA
This sequence comes from uncultured Collinsella sp., assembly GCA_958453575.1. Classification (GTDB taxonomy): domain Bacteria; phylum Actinomycetota; class Coriobacteriia; order Coriobacteriales; family Coriobacteriaceae; genus Collinsella. The sequence continues at coordinate 2,537 of CAUDYH010000108.1, read as the reverse complement.
CGGTCACCAGAAACATACTTAGCATGACTACCGACTTGCGCGACCTTCACGAATCCATCGTGCTTGAGTAGGGCAATGATTTCCCGAAAGGTAGGAGGTTGCATTGGCCGACCTCTTTCAGCCATCCTAATTATAAACTACTTTATAATTTTTGCTAACCAGTTAATAAATATTACTGGCGTTGCTTGGGCTCGGTGACGATGGCTCGGACAATGCGGGGGCGATCGGTGAGGTCGTGGACGATACGCACGTCCGAAAGGCCCGCTTGGCGACAGAGCTCGGCCGCGGCGTCGAGGGCGCCCTCGTAGAGCTCGCAAGCAAACAGGCCGCCGGCGCGCAGCATATAGGGTGCCGCATTGAGCAGACGGCGGAAGATGTCCAGGCCGTCGGCACCGCCCTCGAGAGCCAAATCGGGCTCAAAGTCCTTGACCTCGTGCGGCAGCGAGCGCATGACGTCGGTCGGGATGTAAGGTGGGTTGGAGACGAGCACGTCGAAGGTGCCCCACTCGTCGTGGGGACTGGAGCTCACCAGGTTGGTGAGGCTGAAGGCAACCTCATCTGCCGTGAGGCCGAGCGCGTCGCGGTTTTTGGTGGCCAGATCGATAGCGCGCGGCTCGATATCGGTGGCGGTGCAGGTGACATGGCCGCGGCGCTCCCAGGCAAGGGAGAGCGAAATGCAGCCCGTGCCGCAGCCGACCTCGAGAACGCGGGCAGTGCGGGGCTCGGCTGGGGCAGATACGTTGGCCTCGGCGGCATCTTGCGCGGGAGTCGCCTGTTGGTCGTTGTCCTCAATGGCGATGCCGTATTCGTCGAGCTCGGGCTCGGGGGTTTCCATGGCCTCTGCTTCTGCCGCTTCGGCTTCTGCCGCCTGCGCGGCGGCTTCCTCGGCCTCGCGATCGGCCAGTTCCTCGGCATAAGCGCGACTGCCCAGCACATCGCCGCCTAGCGCCGCCTCGTCGGCAGCTGTGAGGTTGGCGGCACGGCGCTCGGCCGTCGCTCGCTCGTCGGCCAATGCGGCCTCGGCTTTGCGTGCCTGCTCGACCTCATCGTTCCAAGGCAGCTCAACACGCTGACGGGCAGCGGCCTCGGGGCTCAGTACCTCGGCATCCAGATAATTGAGGACTTCCTCGACGAGCATCTCGGTCTCGGGACGCGGAATGAGCACACCGGGGGCGCACGCGACATCGATCATGCGAAACTGCGTGCTGCCCGTGATGTATTGCAGCGGCTCGCCCTTAGCGCGACGAACGACGGCCGCATGCATGGTCTCGAGCTGGGCCGCGTTAAGCGTCTCGTCCATACGCATATATAGGTCAATGCGCGCCAGGCCCGTGGCGGCGCACAGCAGCCACTCGGCAGAAAGACGGGGGTGCTCCTCGCCGCGCTCGGCCAGGTACTCCTTGGTCCACTCGAGACAACGCTTGATGGTCCAGATCTCGTTTGCCATGGGGCCCTCCCCTCTTAAGCGCCGGGCGGCGCGCGAATGTCGGAGCAGATTGTAAGCGAGGCCAGCGCTTGGCAAGGGACGATTGAAGGCGATTATCGAGAATCAGCCCAGATTTTTGCTTGGAGCCCACCCGAAGTGTTCATTCGTCGACGTCTAAATCTGCATCCGTCAAGCTTTTGGCAAGGTTGCCCAAAACTGACCAATATCTAACCAAGAACTTGCCAAATCACTTGACGCGCGAGGCGGTAAAAATCACCCCGCGACTTCTTGGACGATTTTTGGAGCAATATTTTCAATAGCAGATGAATGCCGATAATTTCTTAAAGCAGGTAAATAGCTTAATTTCTAACAAAACAGATTAAATAAATTCGAATAGTAATTTACCCAACCTAGTCATTTAAGAACGTCCCCAATGACTACCCAATTGCAGATGCACGCCGCTAATTTCTTTGAGCAGGTAGCCGGCTTAATGTCCATCAAAGCCGATTAAATAACATCTCAAAGCAATGTCCCCAACGACTCCCTACGGGTCATTTGACAACCAAGGAAACGCCGATGTTTTGGCAATGCCAGCGAGCGACGTCCAGGGCGAACAAGTTGGCATGAAAAAGGCAAGGCATAGACCTTCTGGTCATGCCTTGCCTTTTGAATGACAAATTGTCGCCCTGGGCGGCGCGCAGCGTCGGCTGGTCCGCCGTTCGGTAGAACGGCGGAACCTACACAGCCTGTGCCAGCTTCTCGGCGCGCTCGGCGGCGGCGAGTGCCTCGATCACGGTGCCGAGTTGGTCGCCCAGAAGGACACCGTTGTAGGTGGAGTTGAAACCGATGCGGTGGTCGGTCACGCGGTCCTGGGGCTGGTTGTAGGTACGAATCTTTTCGGAACGGTTGCCGTGGCCGATCTGACTCTGGCGCTCGGCACCGAGCTCTGCCTGCTGCTTCTCGAGCTCCATCTCGTACAGACGAGCGCGCAGCATCTGCATGCAGACCTCGCGGTTCTGGATCTGGGAACGCTGCTCCTGCGACTGCACCACGGTGTTGGTGGGCAGGTGGGTGATGCGCACGGCGGAGTAGGTGGTGTTAACGCACTGAC
>CAUDYH010000107.1 GCA_958453575.1 uncultured Collinsella sp. | reverse complement strand
AAATGTTATTGCGGATGGACTGGTGACTTGGCTTTCCGCTGGTCTTTGTAGCCGTCTCGGCTTTGGTTGAGGGGAGACGTTCTTTATGCGTATTGTGTTTATGGGTACGCCCGATTTTGCTGTGCCTTCGCTGACTTCGCTTGTTGAGGCTGGGAATGAGATTGCGCTTGTTGTTACTCGTCCTGATGCTGTTCGTGGGCGTGGTAAGAAGCTAGAGCCGTCTCCTGTTAAGGCTAAGGCACTCGAGCTTGGTCTGCCTGTTGTTGAGGCTAATCGTATGACGCCTGAGGTTGTTGAGGCGCTCCAGACTGCCCAGGCTGATATTTTCTGTGTGGCTGCCTATGGTTGCATTTTGCCCGATGAGGTGCTGCATATGGCGCCGCTTGGTATTGTGAATGTTCATGCTTCGCTGCTGCCTCGTTGGCGTGGGGCTGCTCCTATTCAGCGTGCCATTCTTGCTGGTGACGAGGTCGCCGGCGTTTCTATTATGCGCATTGGGCATGGCGTGGATACCGGCGCCTATTGTGCGCAGGCCTCGACCTCGGTTGCCGGTAAGCATGCCGAGGCGCTGACTATGGAGCTCGCTGAGCTCGGCGGCAAACTGCTTGCCGATATGCTTCCTTCTCTTGCCGATGGCATCGCCGTGTGGATCGAACAGGACGAGGCGCTCGTTACCCATGCTGCCAAGATTTCTAAGCAGGAGATGCGCTTGGATCCGCAAATGTCGGCGCTTGATTGCGTGCGTCATGTGCTGGCCTCATCCGATACCGCGCCTGCTCGTTGCGTGATTGCCGGCAAGACCGTGCGTGTGCTCGATGCTGCGGCGGCTGATGTGTCGCTTGGCGAGGGTCAGGTTCTCGTTCAGGCTAAGCGTGTTTACCTTGGCCTTTCCGATGGCTCGGTTGAGTTGCTCGAGGTTAAGCCTGATGGCAAGCGTGCTATGGTCGCTTCTGCTTGGGCTGCTGGCCTGCAGGGTGCCGATCTTTCGTGGGGTGTTTTGTCATGAGCAAGCTGTCTCCCGCGCGCAAGCTTGCGCTCGATGTGCTGATGGAGGCCGATCGCCGTGGCATGTATGCGCGCGACGTGTTGTCTTCCCGTGCTTCCGCCAAGGCCATTGACCAGCGCGATTCTGCGTTTGCCGCTCGCTTGGCGCTCGGTGTTGCCGCCACGCAGGGTGTTTTGGACGAGCTGCTCGATCAGTTTCTCGATAAGCCCAAAAAGGTTGCGCCGCGCGTTCGCATGGCGCTTCGTATCTCGGCCTTCGAGATGCTCTACCTGCATACGCCGGGCCGTGTTGCCGTAAGTCAGGGTGTTGAACTGGTTCGTTGCGGTGCTAAGTCCGCCGCCGGCTTGGCCAATGCTGTACTGCATAAGGTTGCGGACAATGTTGAGGACTTTGCCAAGGCATCCGACATGGATGAGTCCGAGCGACGCTTGGTTCGTCTGTCGCGCCTTATGGGTCTTCCTCGCTGGCTGTGCGCTCGCATTATGGCGTCGTTTGACACGCCCGAGGGTGCGCTTAACTTTGCCGGCAATCTGGCCCCCGCGCCGCTGGCCCTGCATGAGAACGCCTTTGCGACTAAGCTCGATCCGTATATTTCGCAGTTTGTGGCACCCGTGTTCCCGGGCTGCCATGCCCCGGTTGATGCCCAGGTTACCGTTGCTTCGGGTGTGTTTGAGCGTGCTGCCGCGGTGGCATCTGATCTCAACGCGCAACTTATCGCCACAGCTGCCACGCGCCCTGGTAGCTGCCTTGAGATTGGTGCTGGTCGTGGCACCAAGACCTATGTGATGATGTGCCAGGCCAAGCGTGCGGGCTATGAGCGTCAGCATACGGCGCTCGATCTGCATGATCGCAAGTGTGATCTGAATCTCGCTCGCCTGCATAAGGCCGGCATTCAGGGCGTTCGTACGGTTTCGGGTGATGCTTGCGAGCTTGATGAGGTGCTCACATCATTTGATGCCATGCTTGGCGAGCCGGTTAAGTTCGACACGGTCTTTATCGACGCGCCGTGCTCTGGCACCGGCACTATGCGCCGTCATCCCGAGATTCCGTGGCGTCTGACCGAAAAGGATGTGACGGTTGAGCTGCCCAAACTGCAGCTGACGATGCTCAAAGAGGCTGCCGCGCGCGTGGCTACTGGCGGCGAGCTCATCTATGCGACGTGCTCGGTCTTTGACGAAGAGAACACGCAGGTCGTGGATGCTTTCCTAAACTCTCCCGAGGGTACCGGTTTTAGCCTGGAGCCGCTCTCCGAGGCGCAGATCCTGCAACTGCCCGATTTCGAGCAGGCCAAGAAGCTGGTAGCCGTCCGTCAAAACGACCGTGGCCTCTTCCAAAGCGTGCCGGTAAACGCTGACTCCTACGACGGCCACTTCTGCGCCCGCCTGGTCCACAAGTAACGACTAAGTTGCGGTGAAATAGGGATTGAATAGCGGCTTCTGCCCGCCAAACAGTCCTTATTTCACCGCAACTCATAAGGAAACCTGGGCAGCTAAAGAATCAGCCCCGCGATTGGTGTTGGCGCGGGGCTGATTGGTTTCTAGTGGCTGTGCGGGCAGTTGGCGCAGCAGCCGTTTGTGGCGCTGGTGCTGGAGCCACCGCTTCGCTGGTCGGTGTTGTAGAAACCGCTGCCCTCAAATTTAATACCGCTGGCCGAGAACGTCTTGACCGCCGGGGCACCGCAGCTCGGGCATAGGACCTCGGGGGTCTCGGACATGGGATGCTCAACCTCGAACACGTTGCCGCAGCTCGAGCACTTGTAATCGTAGCGCGCCATAATACTTCCTTTTCAGCACAAAGCGGGCAGATCGCTCTGCCCGCAAAAATTCAAACAGCTGTAACTGTACCCTATATCGGGGGTTTTATCACGCTTCGCCCCAGAATCTATGGGTGTTGCGCAGGAGCTGCGAAGTTTTGTCCTCGGCGGCCGCAACATCGGTTTCGTCAGCCTGCCAGGTCCAGTTGCCCGTGGCCACGCCCGGTACGTTCATGCGCGCGTCGTCGCCCAGCCCCAGGACATCCTGCAGCGGCATCATCACCAGGGGAGCGTCGCTTGCCAGCGCATCGCTCATCAGCTTGGCCGCCACCTCAACACCGCTCGGTTCGTCGCCGCCCGCAAAGGAACGCGTACACCAACCCGCGAGCGTCGACGTGTCGTGCGTCGAGGTATACAGGATCTTTCCTGGCGTAGGGTGCACGCCGCAACGGACGTCGTAGTCGCCAAACTCCAGCACGTCCATGCCGGGGAAGCCGCAGGTCGAGGCCATGGCGCGAACGCCGGGCGTCAAATAGCCCAGGTCCTCGGCAATAAAGTTGAGCGGACCCAGCTCGTCATAGGCGGTCTGAAACAGGTCCTTGCCCGGTCCCGCCAGCCAGCGACCTTCGGCGCAAGCCTTGCCAGCGGGGATACTGAAGTAGCTGTGGAAGCCCAAGAAGTGATCCAGACGCACGCGGTCGTAAAGTGAGAACGCACGACGTAGGCGATCCATCCACCAGCTATAGCCGTTCTGCTTCATGTGGTCCCAGCGGAACGTCGGGTTGCCCCACACCTGACCCTCGGGCGCAAAGTTGTCGGGCGGCGCACCGGAGATCTCGATTGCCTTGCCGGTATCGGATAGCCAGAAGTTCTCGGGTTCGCTCCACGCATCTGCCGAATCGTCGGACACGTACATAGGAATATCGCCGATGACCTCGATGCCCTTCTTGTGCGCGTAGTTCATGAGCTCGCACCAGGCTAGGTCAAAGCGGTACTGCATGTACGCCTGAAGCTCGGCCTCGTCGTGGAAGCGCTTGTCGTCAATCAGGTGCTCGTTGTAGCGCGCAACATCTGCCGGCCAATCGTGGCGCGACTCGCCCTCAAAGTATTTCTTGACGGCCATGTAGACGCAGTACTTCTCGAGCCAATCGGCATTGCGATGTTTAAACGCGGTGTACAGCGGATCGGCATCCTCGCCGCCACGGGCCTTCCAAGTTTCAAAGTCGGCCGCCAGCTCCTCGTGGCTTTCGGGCAGCAGGTCGATATTACCTGCAAAGGCCGAAGGACCGGCGTAAGGGGAGCGGAAGAAGTCCGTCGGGTTGACAGGCAGGACCTGCCAGTAGCGCATGCCCATAGCGGCCAGATGGTCGATAAAGCGACGCGTGGGTGCGCCGATCGTACCGGGCTTGCCGTCATCGGTCGGTACCGAGGTGATATGGCACACAACGCCCGCACCATGATCGAGCGGCTCTTGCAGACGCTGCTCGGCGTGGTGATAGATGATCGATGAACCCAGCGGATACAGATCGAGCGTGACGGTGCCGTTGTGGATCTCGCACTCGTGACCGCTGATCACGTCACTCGCGCATTCGTCGAGCGCCGGAATCGTCACGCGGTGCGAATTGCGCAGACTACGGTTAATGATAACCGTCGCGGACTCGCCATCCCTGCCCGTGCGGTTGTATGCCAGCACCTCGTCGTTGAGCGCGAAGGCCTTGATCTCGCCGTCGATCATAAACGGCAGTGCGCGGCGTACGGCGGAGGCGTTTTTGACAATAGCCAGCGTGTCGAAGTCGTGCAGTTGGTCCTTGGTCGGCAGGGTGCGGCGGTTGCCCGGATCGGTTAGACCCTCCAGGCCGTATTCGTCGCCGTAGTAGATCGAAGGCACGCCGGGGAAGGTCATCTGCATGAGCGTGGCGAGCCAAAAACGGCTCTTGGCCAGGCCCATCGAGTTCTCGTCCAGGCGCCATTTGCTGCGCTCGCACTCGGGCAGCTGCGACTCGTCGGGGCCGCCGCCGAGCACCGAGATAATGCGCGGACGGTCGTGGCTCGAAAGCAGATTAAGTGCGCAGGACAGGGCCTCACGGGGATAGTTCTCGCGCAGGGTTTCGATTTCCTCGGCTGCCTGGTAGGCGTTCTTGTAGCCCATCAAAAAGCCGATGACCATGTCGCGGAAGGGGTAATCCATAGCAGAGTCCAACTCGGAGCCCTGTAGGTAGCGACGCAGATGGCCGTAGCTGATCTTGTTGGAGGCGTCTTCCCAGACTTCGCCGAGCAACAGTGCATCAGGCTTCTCGGCAAGTACGGCCTTCTTGATCTCGGCCAGGAAGTCGTCGGAAAGCTCGTCAGCGACGTCCAGGCGCCAGCCATGAGCGCCGGCACGTAGCCATTTACGGATCACGCCGTCCTTGCCCAGAAGCCGCTCGCGTACCAGCTCGGAGCTCTCATTGATGGCGGGCATGTTGCCCACGCCCCACCAGCAGTCGTACGAGCCGTCCTCGTGGAAATAAAACGCATCGCGCCACGGCGAGTCCTCGCTCTGCCACGCGCCCACGCCGGGGTAGTTGCCGTAGCGGTTGAAATAGATGGAGTCGTCACCCGTATGGTTAAAGACGCCGTCCAGGATGATGGAGATGCCCAGCTTCTCGGCTGCCTGGCACAGCTCGGTAAAATCCTGCTCGGT
>CAUDYH010000106.1 GCA_958453575.1 uncultured Collinsella sp. | reverse complement strand
GGGCGCATGGGCATAAGCCCTATGCGCCCTTGTTTCACGGCACCTTGGCTCATCAGAGGCGTTTTCGCTGACTATCCTCAACCTATACTGTTTTATTTTTCTATGAATGGCGGTTCTAAAAATGCCTAAGCGTTCCGGCTTGTATACCGTTCCTTTTGAGTTTGATTTGTTTTCGTTTGGTGAGGCTGTTGGGCTGGCTGCTGATACGGGGCGGATTTCTGGGGATGCTGGTCCTCTGCTCGAGACGGTTGTCGATATGCTCGATGAGCTGGGACGTCCGGATGAGTATTTCGATTGCATTCAGGTTGCCGGTACCAATGGCAAGACTTCGACCACGCGTTTTTCGGCTGCCATTCTTCGTGGTGAGGGGCTCAAGACTGCGCTGTATACGTCGCCGCAGCTGGTGCGCTATCCCGAGCGCATGGAGGTCGATGGGCGCGTCGTGAGCGATGAGACGTTTGCCCGTGGCGTTTCCGCCGCCGTCGAGGCGGGGCGTCGCGTGAATGCCCGTCGTGTGGCGGCGGGGGAGCGCGCCTATACCATCACGCCGTTTGATCTGCTGACGGCTGCTGCTCTTGTGGTGTTTGCCGAGGCTCGCGTGGATGTTGCCGTGCTCGAGGTTGGCATGGGCGGCCGTTGGGACGCCACGAGTGCGACCGATCCCGTCGCCGTTGCCATTACGGGCATTGGGCTCGATCACACGCGTATTTTGGGCGACACGCTCGAGGCCATTGCGGGGGAGAAGGCCGCGGTCATCAAACCCGGGCGCCTGGTTGTGCTGGGCGAGGGCACGCATGAGCCGAGCGTTCAGCGTGTGATGGATGCCCGTTGCCGAGAGTGCGGCGCTGTGCCGCTCGTGGTGAGCCATACGACGACCAAACTTCCGGCACACGTGGGCGATACGGTGGAGTTTAGCTGCACCACGCCGCGTGCGATTTATACGTCGAGCATGGTTAAGCCGGCGTATCAGCCGCAGAATGCCGCGTGTGCGATCATGCTGTGCGAGGGGTATCTGGGTCGCGAGCTCGATCATGACAAGCTCGATGCGTCGCTTATGGGCTGTCCCACGCCTGGTCGCTTTGATGTGCTGGGAACCGATCCGCTCAAGCTGATCGACGCCTGTCATAACCCCCAGAGCTGCGAGAACTTTGTGAGCGCGCTGGACGAGATCGATCCGTGCGTGGAGAACCGCCCCGTGCTGCTGTGTGCCGCGCTGGCCGATAAGGACGTGGCGGGTATCGTTGACGTTCTGGTTCCGGCGTTCCCCCGCGTGGTCGTAACCCAGACCGATTCCGATCGCGCCCTGCCGGCAGAGGAGCTCGCTGCCCTGGTGGGTGCCGATAAGCTCGCGGGCGTATACCCGAGCGTGTCCGAGGCCCTCGCTGCCTTCGATGCCGCAGGCGAGCCCTTCGTAGCAGCCGGCACCATCACCCTAGCCGGCGAAGTAGCCGGCCTGCTGCGCTAACCCATCCCCTCAGCGGTTGCGGTGAAATGCGGACTGTTTTACAAGCCAGGAGCCTCAAACAGTCCGTATATCACCGCAACTTAAAAGTAGTCAATTTGGGACGGGGCAATTTTGACTACCCTGCGCCTCGAGTTGACTTGCTCGCCACGAAATGGGCCTATCTACTACGTTTTACCGACTACCCTCGACCACGCGGGGCATTGTGAAATTAAAACCGCAGGTAAAGGGCTCGCCATTTTTCAAAAAAGACCTGCATGGTCGACCCATGCGGGTTAAACGTAGTAGATAGCCCGTTTTCGTGGTGCGACGTTAACGGAATGTGTCAACGGGGCTGTCCCTTTGGCACATTGGCTAGTCTAGGCGGACTGGGTCGTGGGGGTAGGCGTTGAGGATCTCGACGCCGGACTCGGTAACTAGGGCCAGGTCCTCGATGCGGACGCCGGTGCGGCCGGGGAGGTAGATGCCCGGTTCGATGGAGAACGTCATGCCTGGCTCTACGACCTGCTCGTTGACCAGCGAGACGTCGCCCGGTTCATGGTCCTGCAGACCGATCGAGTGACCCAGGCGATGCGTAAAGTACTTTCCGTAGCCAGCGTCCTCAATCACGTCGCGCGCGGCACGGTCCAGGTCGCACATGCGCACGCCCGGTGCGATGAGAGCCTCGGCGGCCTCGTTGGCGCGGCGCACGATATCGTAGATGCGCGCCGTCTCTTCGTCTGGCTCGCCCCAAAAGAACGTGCGCGTCATATCCGAGCAGTAGCTGCGGCGGCGTCCACCAATATCGAACAGCACTACGTCGCCGCGCTTGAGTACGGTGTCGTCGGGCTCGTGGTGCGGGTCGCCGGCGTTGGCGCCAAAGCTCACGATCGGCGGAAAGCTGAAGCCCTCGCAGTCGTGCTTGCGATACAGACCAAGCATCTGGTCGGCAATCTCGCGCTCCGTCACGCCCTCGTGAACGAGCTTGATCGCGTCGGCCATCACGGCGTCGTTAGCGGCCGAGGACACGCGCATGAGCTCCTGCTCGGCGGCATCCTTGTGGGTGCGCGCGGCGGTGACGGCAAAGTCGCCCAGGAAAAACTCGCTGGCGGCGTGGCGCTCCATGAGCGGCATCAAAAAGCCGGAGCGCATGACGGTATCGATGCCGAGCGGCTTGATCGGATCGATCTCGCGAGCGATGGCGTCGGCCACGATATCGGTATCGGTGTGGTAGGCGACGCGGGCGTTGTCGTACTCGGGCAGCTGATGCAGCGCGTTGACCAAGATTACGGGCTCTCTACCGCGTACGAGTAGCACGCCGCAAAAACGCTCGAACATATCGGCATAAAAGCCGGTCAGGTAATAAATCGACCACGGGTCGTTTACGAGCAGCTGCGCGCCGGGGTGCTGAGCCTCGAGCGCATCGAGCACGCGCGCCACACGCTGGTCATCGACATGTGCCATGAAACATCCTTTCGCTAGGTTGCCACCATGGTATCCCCAATGCCAGGGTAGTCAATTTGCGACGGGCTATTTTAGCTGCGTCCAACATGCGGAATGATAGGTAAAAGTAGCCATAAGAGGTCCGTCCCAAATGGGCTGGTTTCAAAACTATGGCGGATTACGGGGCTGGACCTGTATTGCTTGACCATGGGAAAAATTGCGAAATTAAAACCGCAGGTAGACGGCTTATCAAAAATCGAAAAATGCCTGTATGGATGGGGGTCTCCGAATCAGCCCCGTAAACCGGGGTAGTTTTGAAATGGCACAAATCCGATAGCAGCCAAGAGGGCGCTTTTGCAACCGAAAAGAAGGGAGCGGGGTAGCTAAAAGTGCCCCGTCCCAAATGAGCTACCTAGGCAGGGTCGATGTACATGCTGGCGATAAGGTTGATGTTGGTGTCTAGGAGATTCTCCAGCACGACGTCGCCCATGCGGATGGGGGCCTCGACGACCACGCCGCGGATGAGGTTCATGGCTTGGGCGTGGAGTGCCAGCGGGATGGCATCGGCGGTGCGCACGGGCAGCAGGGCCTCATCGCCGCCGGAGACGGCCACGGTCGTCGTGAGCACGCGCATGGGACAGGTGAGCTCCTGATGTGCGAATTTATCACCGCGTGGGCAGTTGTTGCCGGTTACGGAGCGCACTTCCACCACGGCGCCATTGGCGTCGCGCTCGATTTCTACGGTCTGGAGGCACTCGGATGGGCAGGTGGTGCAGTTGAACTGCAGCGTTTCAATCGCGTTTGTGCTCATGACTCTACGCCTCCTCAACGGGGTCGACGGACAGGACAATCTCGCTAACACCCAAGTCGAGCGCATGCTGAATCACCTTTGCCGGCAGCGGGAAGCTTTCCATGACGCTCGGTTTAAACGGGCGGACCTTGCCGGCGAACAGTTCCTCGTCGCCTGCTAGAATGCGCACGCGGGCGGCGTCGACGGGTCGGCGCACGCGGAAGTTAAGTTTAGTGAGCCCGACGGTCGTAATGCGGCCCGGCAGTGCGTAGCCTGCGATGCCGGCGGGGGAGACCGTGAGCTCGCAGCCCGTGCCCGCAGCGCCCACTTCGTCATCCGCGCCGTTCCCCAGCGCGTACGCCGCCGCGGCTGCACCGGCGCGTTCGGACTCGGTCGTCACGTTGTCGGCCAGGTCGTGCACGTGCAGCACGTTGCCACAGGCAAAGATGCCCGGCACGCCCGTTTGCAGACTCTGGTCCACCACGGCGCCGCGCGTGTGCGGGTCAAGCTCAACGCCCGCGGCAACCGAAAGCTCGTTCTCGGGAATCAGGCCCACCGAGAGCAGCAGTGTGTCGCACGAAACGATGCGCTCGGTTCCCGGAATGGGTGCCAGGTGCTCATCGACCTGACTTACCTCGACGGCCTCCACGCGGTCGTGCCCGATCACGCGCGTGACCGTGGTAGACAGATGCAGCGGAATGCCAAAGTCGTCCAGACAATTTTTCACATTGCGGCGCAGGCCGTTGGCGTACGGCATGAGCTCGTACACGCCCTCGACCGAAATCCCCTCGAGCGTGCAGCGGCGCGCCATGATCAGCCCGATGTCACCCGAGCCCAAAATGACGGCGCGCGAGCCGGGTTTGAGGTTCTCGATATTGATGTATCGCTGCGCCAGGCCGGCCGTAAACACGCCGGCGGGTCGGCTGCCGGGAATCTTGATCTCGCTACGGGTGCGCTCGCGGCAACCCATGGCAAGGACGACCGCGCGCCCGGTGAGCTGCAGCATGCCGGTGGGGCTCATGAGCGTGACGGTGTGGGCCGCGGCGTCTTCCGTGGACTCGTCCGAATCAATCCCAAGCACCATGCTATTCAAGAACAGCGCGATGTCGATCGCGCGCACCTGGTCGATAAAGCGCTGTGCGTACTCGGGGCCGGTGAGCTCCTGCTTAAAGTGCGAAAGGCCAAAGCCGGGGTGGATGCACTGGCGCAGGATGCCGCCTAAGTGCTGCTCACGCTCCACGATGGCCACGCGTGCGCCGGCCTTATGCGCCGAAAGCGCGGCCGCCATGCCGGCGGGCCCGCCGCCGATAACGACCACGTCGAATGCCTGCGTCGACACCGACGCTACGGCTCCTGCCTCTGCGCGTTCGTCGCGCATATCAAGCGTCGCCATCCTAGCGCACCCCCTTCAGCGGTCCCTCAACCAGCCACGAGCCAGTGTCCTCCAGCAGCACCTCGCTGGGATCGCAGCCCAGCTCGCGGGCTAGAATCGCCACCATGCGGCTCTGGCAAAAGCCGCTCTGGCAGCGGCCCATGCCGGCGCGGCAGCGGCGCTTGACGCCCTCGACCGAAACCGCGCCCGGGCGGCGCCTGATCGCGGCTACAATCTCGGCCTCGGGCACCGTCTCGCAGCGGCAGACAATCTGCCCCCACGCGGGGTCGGAATCAATAAGTTCTTCCTTGCGCGCAAGCGGCGCGCGGTCAAAGTCGTCCAGCGCTTGGCGAATCGGGTTCCAGTCGTCCCGTTCGCGCAGGTCCACGCCAGCATCGCGCAGGACCTGCTCCATGCGCTCG
>CAUDYH010000105.1 GCA_958453575.1 uncultured Collinsella sp. | reverse complement strand
GGTTTCCCGGCCCCAGTGTAAGCGTGGAGCGGACAACGGGACTCGAACCCGCGAGTGTCAGCTTGGGAAGCTGATGCCTTACCACTTGGCGATGCCCGCTTGTGTGTTGGCTAGTATAACGCGGTTGTCTTGTTCGATACAAGGGTGGCGATGCTTGTTTTAGCCGTGGAGATTCGTTTGAAAATCGCATCAATTGTGGAGACGAGGACCTTTGGCCTCCTGTTCTCCTTATCTTCTACCTGCGCTTTTGCCTGATTGTTGTATTTGAGCTCAATTTGTCAGGAATTGGGCAAGCTTTTGGTCAGGCTCCGGTACTTACCCGCATGAACCTCGGGGGTAGCCTCATCCTACGCGTCGCAACCTCCCCATGCGGCGCACGAGGGATAAGGAGCAGCCATGTCCAACGCACCCACGCACTCTGTCCACAGCGCAATCGCAACAGGTCCGCTGCTCCTGCTCCTCTTCCTGCTTTTCGGCTGTCTGGCACCGGGAGCCGCATTTGCCGTCGATGGCTACGACCAGCTCGGCTTCCGCACTATTAGCGATGATTGTGGGCCCTTCTTCATCGGCAAGTATGAAGCTCAAGACGCCTCGATTGCCTACTGCATGAACCAGGAGCGCCCCGGCCCCACCAAGCCGGGCGGCCCATGGCTCAACTTTGATCAAGGCTGGGTGTGGCTCGACGACGAGTTCGCGGCAATCGTTTGTCACGGATATCCTACCGCCACGTCGTTTGGCGGTTACCATCTTTCACCCGATCGCGCCCGCGCTGCCACCCAGCTTGCCGTATGGATGCTCAACGGCACTACCCATGTCGACGGCACCTACTCCTACACGACCGCTCAGGGCAAAACCAAGAGCGGGCACTTTACCGCCGACAATGAAGTCGTGGCGGCTGCGCGGTGGCTCCACGACAGCGCAAAATCAGGAAGCATCGAAGCCGCTCCGCACCGCGCGCGGCGCTATATAGGAACCGTATCGGGCGGCAGCAAACGTCAAGACATGCTCTATGTACTGCCGGCGGTCTCTGTTTCCTTCCAAAAGCAGTCTGCAAACGCTGCCATTACCAGCGGAAACAATGCTTATCAGTTTGACGGGGCAACATTCGATGTTTTTGAGAGCGCCAGCGGCGCGCGTGTCGGCACCGTCCAGATGGACAGCAACGGTCGAGCGCAGGCAACACTCCTACCCAACACGGCATACTACCTAGTTGAAACGAAGGCGCCGGCCGGCTATGTCCCCCGCCCCGATCGCGTTGCCTTTACCACGGGGAATGATGGCGGGCAGGTCGCCATCGATGAACAACCCGGCGCCATCACCCTGCATGTCGTAAAACTCGACGCCGCAACGAATGCAGGCCCCCAAGTTGGGGCTTCGCTCGCAGGAGCAGAATTCGTGTGCGTATCGCAATCAACCCCTGGATGGACACAAACTCTCAGGACCGATGAAAGCGGTCGAGCTACCCTCACCGATGTCCCCCTGGGAACCTTTACCATCTATGAATCGAAGGCGCCCGAGGGCTATTTGCCCTCCGGTGACAGTTGGTCTTACACCGTTGGAGCCGACCAACTCGGCGATTCAGGCGTGGTCGAGATCGAATCTCGCGTTTCCGATATCCCCATTGCGTTTGACCTTGAGATTTCAAAATTCAAGGACTACGGCAATAGCGATCAATCCGGCCTGGAGCAGCCGGCAGGAGATGTTGTCTTTGAGGTTGTCAGTAACAGCTCTCAGCAGGTTGTTGGCACACTGACTACAAACATCTATGGCTTTGCCTCCACCAAAGACCAGCCCGAAGCATGGTTCGGCACAGGCAAGCGACCAGCCGGTGTCCACGGAGCCGTCCCATACGACCGCGCCGGCTACACGGTTCGTGAGGTTCCGGAAACCGTCCCCGAGGGTTTTAAACGTGCGGGGGAATGGACCGTCGAGGCCAATCAGATTTCCGACGGCGCCGAGCTTCAATATATCGTGGACAACCACGCTCTGTCGACGCATCTCCAGATTGTAAAACGCGATGCCCAAACAGGCGCTTCTGTTCTCCTAGCCGGATTCACCTTCCAACTCCTCGACAGCAATCACAAACCTGTCTCACAAACATGCTGGTATCCAGCACACAACGTAATGGACACCTTTACGACTGACGCGACCGGCACCGTCACACTGCCCGAATCGCTCGTGCCGGGCACCTATTATGTACGCGAAACCTCGGCCAAAGAGCCCTATCTTGTCGGCGGAGAGATCGAGGTAAACATACCCACCGATACAAACCTAACGCCCGTTGCAATCGTCTCGTATTATGACCACGCCGCGACCGGAAACATCAGGATCGTTAAAACCGATGCCGTAGACGGCAGCAGCCTCGCGGACGCCATCTTTGAGATCCGTGCCTCAGGTGATATCGTGCGCCCCGACGGTAGCATTGCCGCGCTTGACGGTGAGACTGTCGCTACCGTCACGACGGATGAAACTGGAGAAGCACGCGCAGACGACCTCCCGCTGGGATCTGGCACCGCACGCTACGAGGTTGTCGAGACTCAAGCGCCGGCAGGCTTCTTACTCGATCGGACATCCCATATTGTCGACCTTACTTATGCCGACCAGAAAACACCCGTTGTAGAAGCACGGCTTAACGTATCCGACGATTACACCAAGGTTGATATCTCCAAGGTCGATGCAAGCGGAGAGCAGGAAATGAAAGGCGCACAACTCACCTTATATGGTCCCGATAAAACCGAAATAGACTCCTGGACCTCATCCGACAAGCCGCACCGCATCGAACATCTTGCACCCGGCACCTACTCGTTGCGCGAAACGATGTCTCCGCGGACCTATGACCTTGCCGAGGAGATAACGTTTGAAATAAAGGATACGGGAGAAGTCCAATCCGTCGCGATGAAGGATGCGCCCATCGAGATCAAAGGACAGGTCGACAAGCGTCAGGAACTTGTCCAACCTATCGGGAAGGGTCTGTTGGCTAACGGCGATGGAAAAAACCGCGCCGCGATGCAAACCAATACGGATGGGCTTTTCTCCTATACCATCGATGCTCGAAACGATTCCGCTACTTGGGTTGATGAGTTTACGATTACCGATGATCTTGAGTGCGCCAAAGACGGCACGGCGAGATTCGTCTCAATCGAAACCCCCGTCGCCATCGGCGACCTCAACGGTCTGTGCAACGTGTGGTATCGCACGACGCCGTTGGACTCGACAGACATCGATGAGCCGGCAAACGCGACGCTTGACGATGGGCACGAAAATCCTTGGCTTGAGTCCGACGAAGTAAAAGAGAGTCTGGGTGAGGATTGCCGCCTCGTCGATTACGACGGCTGGCACCTCTGGAAGGCGGATGTCTCGACCACGGAATCCACCACGCTCGAGGCGAAAGAACTCGACCTTGCATCCAATACCGTCGTGACGGGCATTCGCATTGAATACGGTGCAGCAGCCGCCGACTTTACGACTCGAAGCGATACGGATTCTTGGACCCGCGATGATCTCAAAGATGAGCACGACGACCTTGACGATGCCAGAGCAATCCTTGGCACAGACGCTCGGGGCGCAGTCGTGCACATGCAGGCAACGTCGGCTTATACACCCCAAACTGCACTCACCAACAGCGCACGCGTCGATCTTTGCCGCAACGGCGGCGGCGATAAACTTGAGTCACATGACGAGGACAGTGTCATTCAACGCTGTACCCTACCGCAGGACCTACCGGCAACAGGATCAGCCCCCATCGCCGCTTGCATCACCGCGCTCCTGACCTCGGGTGCCGCAGCCCTATGGTTCGCTCGCCTTAGGTCAATCCCAAAGAAGCGCTAGCGCGATGAAAAAGCGGGCGAGCCAGTCCCCCGGCTCGCCCGCTTTCAATCATTTAAATCGCCGTATCTACTCTGCAGACGAAGATCCACCATCAACGATTGCTTGCTCGGACTCATGAATCCCATCGGCACCCGTGCTCTGTTCTTGCTCCACCTCTTCGCTGATTGCGGAGGCGGGGGTCGAGCCCTTCGCGCCCACGATATAGGCGGCTCCAAACCCCAACGCAATGGCAATCAAGGTCAAAATCACGTAGACAGGCCAATGGCGCTTAATATACGAAAACACGTTGACTCCTTAGAGCTCCGTCTACGAACGGCGGATAACCTCGGTCACGACCTCGGATACCGTGGCAATGTTCGTCGGGTTGACATTGTGGGGCAGGTCGTCCTCGGTACGAGCACAAGCCAGGCGCGTGCCGTCCACGCCGGCGATGGTGAGGGCTCGGCGGCTCGCCTCGAGCGCGGCGTAGGCATCGGTCTTGGCATAGGGCATCTCGAGCGCGCCACAATCGACATGGAACGACTTGCACACCTTGCTGACCAGGTTCATGATGCGGCGATCGCCCTTGAGCAGCTGCTGTTCGCCCTCAACCGTCACCACCGAAAGCCTACCGGCGCCGACGGATTCAAGATTGATGAAGAATACGCCGCGGAGCTTATCGCGATGCGAAGCCAAGAAGGCCTTCATGCCGGCGCCATCACAATCCGAGGCGCCCGTTGCCACAAACCAGATATCGTGACCGAGCAGCTCATCGTCACCCATAGAGGCGACAGCCGAGAGCATATCTTCGGAAGAAGCGCCGTCGGAAGACGTAGCGCCGCCCTTCCAGCCATCGTTGTCGTCCTCGAAATTATCCCACGAACCGATGCCGCGACCGGACTTCTTGGCATCGTAATCGTCTTCGACGCCCAGCCAGTCACTCATGCTGTCCTGTTCGTTTTTCTTTTTACGACCGAACAGGCCGCCCAGGCCGCGCTTGCGAGACTTGGGTGCCGCAGGGGCGGGAGCCGAAATGGTCTCGATCGGCTGCGCGCCCGACGCAACGGGCATAGGAGGCGCAACGGGTGCCGATGTGGGTTCGGGACCCTGAGCGGTAGCAAAGGGGTCGTTGACCTGTGCGGAGGGATCGGGAAGGTCGAACAGCGACGTGCGAGACGCAACGTTTGTCTGCTTCATCGACGGCAGCGACGGATCGGGGACCGAAGCCAGCGGAGACGAGGAGGGTGCAGGCGACGGTGCCGACGCCGGATCGGGAACATTCATCTGCGGACGCGGCGATGCTTGGGAGGAAATCTGGGCCATAAGGGAATCGACCGTTTCGTCCTGGGTGGGAGCGACATTGGCAACCGTGGCACCGGAACCACTCGAGGTCGGCATGGTGAAAATCTGCGTGGAGTAAGGCCTCGACTCATCCGTCTCGGGAGTCTCGGAAACCGCAGGCACTTCCTCCTGCTCGACCTCGGTCGAATCACCTTGATCGGCTGCCGCGTATTGCTCTTCGTCAGAGTTGGCCTCGACGGGCTCGTCCTCGGCGACATCTTGGATTTCGGCAGCATCAATAGGCTCGTCATCGTCTGCCGCGTCGCCCTGCTCATCGGAAACAGGAAGGGGCCCGGCAATCGCGGTGCCTTGCTTTTCAAACGTTATCGTGGAA
>CAUDYH010000104.1 GCA_958453575.1 uncultured Collinsella sp. | reverse complement strand
CAGTTCTATGCAAGAAAGCCCAGTTCAGATGAGTTCGACGAGCAATATTTATCAACACAGTGCAAGGGGGGGGGATTATATTTGTATTTCATCCGTGTTGAGCTTCACACGGTGCGCGACTCATCGCAAACTGGCGGGCGCAGCGGAAAGAAAACCGACTGCAGACGAACGATCGATATCGGGAGCAAATAGCCACCGGATGCTTTTCGGTCTCCTACGCGTCGACCTCCGCGATTTCTTCTGCGTCTCGCCAAGTTGAAAGGAGCGATGTCGAAAACTCCTTTTCGGTTAGCGTCAAGACATCCTTCACGCAAAAACCTTTCAATTTGTCAGGAAGCCCAAAACGCGCTTTTTTCCTAATCGAGCTGGCAACCCGCTTCAACGCGGTCTTGTTCTTGTCCTCGTTGTATACCAAAACAAAGACGCAGTGCTCGCGAAACCATCTCGTCCTCTTTCCCCACAGGTCCGAGCAGATCAAAACGCTGTCCTTGCACTTCTCGATGAGGGCGTCCCTTTGGCCAAGATTGATACCAAGCTCTTCGTCATCCTTGGGATTGAGCCTCTTCCCCAGCGTCTCCTTCAGACTGCCGTTTTTAAATTCGACTAGATATAACGTTTCCCGATCGCAATACAGCGCATCGGCGGAGCGCGGGAGTTGCATCCACCTATTGACCTTCTTGCAGTAGCATTCTTTAACAGAGTCAAAATTGACAACAGGCAAATCGTCATCCACAAGAGAGACGCTCCCGTCTCTGGATGTTTTGGAGATGGTCGACGTGCAGTCCCTTAGGATACAGGTCCTGCAACGGGAGCAACCATCGCTGCCATCTGGCACCGCGGGAGAGTTCGGATGAGGGCAGGAGGCGCACAGGTCGCTACTCAAGGCCGTACTCCTCCCTCTCAAGCGTATCAAAAGGAGCCGCCAGCTTCTCGTAGGCGACCTCAGTCGAGCCGGTTATATCGGCAAAGCGAGAGCGTCCATCAGTGCAGGTCTCCGCAAGATAATATGAGCACAATCCATCAACAGCGTGCTTCTTAGAATACACTTCGATCGCATTCAGGAAATATGGACTATGGGTGCTCATTAAGACGTGCATCCCGAGCTCTTTCTGGAGCAGCACGATTATCTCGGCGAAGGCCAGCTGCCATGCAGGATGAAGATGAATCTCGGGTTCATCGAGGATAATAGTCCCTCCGGCATCTAGCGCGCCGGACTTCAAGAGCACCTTCATGATGGCGAACGTCTTCAAGCCAGCAGAAAGGTTCCCAGGCTCCAACCCCCGAGCGAAGCCCTCTTCGAGATACGTAAGGTGACCGCGACTTTCGCTCCTCTCGAAATGCCCCGGACATAAGGAGGAAACCTTGTCCATGAGAACCTTCAGGTGTCGCTCCTTCGCGATCTCTTCGAACAGCGAGGACTCGCTGTCATCGTTACGGATGGTCGCCTGAATCAAATCTTGCCGCAGCTCCTCCTGGTGTCCAAGGAGGGGCTTGAACCGAAAAGCGGGGCCGTAGGGTCCTCCGAGAGAATCGATCAGGAACGGGTCGTCCAGATAATGCGCCCTGAATCGCAAAACCCTCCTATCGTGCACCTCCGCCACCTCGTCACTTGCAACCGAGAAAACCGTAGATGCGTCCTTTATCTGGAGTTCGACCTTCCCGGGCTCTTCGCCGAAAACCGAATTGATCTGGCCGTTGAACTCGCTTCGGAACCTGTTTGTCGCAATCGCACGAAATACCTCATCATCGGAGATATCCATGATCTCGATAATCTGATCGGCAACTCCTGCTACGCCATTCGTGAAATCGGATTCGATCTCACGGGAGATCTCCTCCCCGTAATACTCCTTTATCTCATCAATAAGCTCGTCCCTCGTGCACTCGCCCGAAAAAACCCTGTCGATGAAACTATTCATTCTTCCAGCAGTTCGCCTGTGGCGAGACGTGGAGTCGAGAGGGCTTCCCACATATGCCTTCCTGATGGCGCGCTCAACACTATTGCGCCTCATGCGGTCGATTTTGTTCTCCGAATCGGACATGCTGTTGAAGGCCGCATAAAGCGCTTTTCCAACCGTGCTTTTCCCCGTCCCGTTCTCCCCGGCGATCACGGCAATACCATTAATCTCGATATCGGCCTCAGCGACCCTGCCGATGTTTTTCATCTTGATTTTCAATGCATATCACCAGCTCTAAACTCGCGAGACTCAATAGCTCGATTATCGCACAGAGAGATCGACTTCTCGAGGACTCCCTAAATGGAACGCGCGGTGAGGACATGGCTCGCCGCCGTCCGCTTCGCGTTCGCGCGGGGGAAGGTGACGACCAGGGACCTCTCCGGGCTCATCGAGAGGAGCGCCAGATTCTCCTCGTCCATTTGAACTGTATCGTATTCAAGGACACTTGACTTAGAGGAATGGCGTTGAGCGGCGATAATCGTTTCAGCGCCAAAAAGAAAGGAGTGTCAGTCATGGCAGACGGGCCCTCCTACACAGCGGGGTACCGCGCCGAGGCCGCAGACTTCGCCGCCGCGTCGGGGAAGCCCATCGCCCAAGTGGCAGCCGACCTCGGCATCAACGAGAAGACCCTGGGAAGATGGGTGACGGTCAGGAAGAAGGAGCTGACCAACCACCCGGTCGCGGCGGCCGCAAGTGCATGCGCGAGCTCGAGCTCGAGAACGAGTTCCTAAAAAGCCCCGACCTCACATTGGAGGCCGGGGCCAGTAGATTTTTGGGACATGTCTAGAAATCTACCCATGCAGGAAGCGGCATGTGCCGAGCATGTCGCGTGCTAGGTTTTGAGGCATGCCACAAAACCTAGCACGGGGGAGTGGCTACTCGGCGTCGGCGAAGCCGTTGGGGTTATGGCTCTGCCAATTCCAGCTGTCGCGGCACATGTCCGCGATGTCGTACTGGGCCTTCCAGCCCATCATGCGTTCGGCCTTGGAGGCATCGCACCAGTTGGCGGCGATATCGCCGGCACGGCGCTCGCGAATCACGTAGGGCAGCTCCTTGCCGCAGGCCTTGGAGAAGGCGGCGACGACCTCGAGTACCGAGGTGCCGGTGCCGGTGCCCAGGTTAAAGATCTCGACGCCGGTCTTGCCGTTCATCCAGTTGAGGGCGGCAACGTGACCGGATGCCAGGTCGCACACGTGGATGTAGTCGCGCACGCCGGTGCCGTCGGGGGTGGGGTAGTCGTTGCCAAAGACCTGAACGGCCTCGAGCTTACCGACGGCGACCTGGGCGACGTAGGGCACCAGGTTGTTGGGGATGCCCTTGGGGTCCTCGCCGATCAGGCCCGACGGATGGGCACCGATGGGATTGAAATAACGGAGCAGCACGACGTCCCACTCGGGGTCGGCGGTGTGGACGTCCATGAGGATCTGCTCAATCATCCACTTGGTCCAACCATAGGGGTTGGTCGCGGGCTTCTTGGGGTCTTCCTCGGTGACGGGCGGATTGTCCGGATCGCCGTAGACG
The DNA here is from genome assembly GCA_958453575.1 of uncultured Collinsella sp. GTDB lineage: Bacteria > Actinomycetota > Coriobacteriia > Coriobacteriales > Coriobacteriaceae > Collinsella. The sequence continues at coordinate 2,009 of CAUDYH010000104.1, read as the reverse complement.
GTCGAAGAGCTCGAGAAGATGATGGACTTACAGCCGTGGTTGCGCATGACATCGATGAGCACCAGGGTGTTCTCGATATTGTTGTGGTAGTACTCGACGGGCTTGCTCACCGACTCGCCAACGGCCTTAAAGCCGGCGAAGTGGATGACGCGGTCGATCTGGTGGGTATCGAAGATCTTGTTCATCGCATCGCGGTCGAGCACGTTGGCCTCGTAGAAGGTGAGGTTCTTGGCGGCCTCGTCGCCCACGATGGTCTTGACGCGGTCGATGGCAACGGCGCTGGAGTTGGAGAGGTCATCGACGACGACAACCTGGTAGCCACCCTCGAGCAGCTGAACGACGGTGTGCGAGCCGATAAAGCCGGCGCCGCCGGTAACGAGGACGCAGGTGTCTTTGGGGTCGAGTGCTTTGGACATGTAGTCTCCTATCGAATCAGGAACACTTCTTGAGGGGAGTATAGCGCAGCTGGGGGCGCCCAAAACACGCGGGGCAGGAAAACCAGAGGATTGATGTTAACGTACTCATAGGGTGTTATTTGCATAATCCTTACCTTTGGTGTGGGACGTATTTGCGAGCCGCTGACCATGCTTTTCCAGCCGTTCGTGGAAATAGTTGGGACAAGCGCGATGTGCGTTAATATGTTTGAGTTGAGCGACATATAAATAAGCATGTAACGGAGTACATATGTCACCAAACAACGATTCCATCTTTACGCAGGAGCTTTCGCGCCGCACTGCCCTTAAGGCTCTTTTCGGCGCCGCTTCTGCGGCTGTTCTTTTTGGCCTGCCCGCCCGCGCCCATGCGGCTGAGGCCAGTCAAGAAACCACCGACAAACTGAATGCCGCCCAGGCCCAGCTCGACGAGGTCCAGGCTCAGCTCGACAGCATTGCCAATGAGTACGCGGCGCTCGCCAACAAGAATGCCCAGACCCTCAACGACATCGAGAATGTCCAGGGCAAGATTGACGACACGCAGGCCCAGATCGATGAAAAGAAGGCCGAGCTCAAGAAGAAGCGCAACGACCTTTCCGATCGCGTGGCCGCCAGCTACAAGTCCGGCGGTACGAACATCCTGTCGCTGCTGCTGGCCTCTGGCTCGTTTGAGGAACTCGTCGCCAACGCGCATTACGTTGAGAAGATCAACAAGAGCGACCGCGATGCCATCGAGGATATCCAGACGATTCAGGCTGAGCTCGACGCGCAGAAGACCGAGCTCGAAGCACAAAAGGCCAACCTGGAGAAACTCAAGGACCAGCAGACGGCTCAGATGCAGGATATGCAGGCCAAGCAGCAAGAAGTCCAGACCGTGCTGAACGGTCTTTCCGACGACGTCAAGGAGCTCATGGCTCAGCGCGATTCCGAGATCCTCGCTGCTGCCCAGGCTGAGGAGGCCGCTAGGAAGGCTGCCGCTGCCGCTGCCGCCGCGAACAAGAACAATTCCTACTCGGGTGGTTCAAGCTCGGGTGGCGGATCGTATGCGCCCGGAACCCCGCAACAGAATGCCGGCTCGGGCAAACAGCAGGCCGTCGTCAACGCGTGCTACTCCACGCCTTCGCCGGGTCAGAACTGGTGTGCGGCGTGGGTTACCAATGTCTTCCGTAACGCCGGCGTTGGCTACTTTGGCGGCAACGCCTGCGACATGTTCAACGCCTGGTGTTATAGCTCCGACCGCTCGGCGCTGCAGGTGGGCATGATCGTGGCCGATTCCTCGCACAGCGGCACGGGTGCTCCGGGCCTTATCTACGGTCATGTGGGTATCTACGTTGGCGGCGGCATCGTAATGAGCAACGAGGGCGCCATTACGTCTAAGTCGCTTGATTCGTTTATTAGCTTCTATGGCACTGGGTCGGGCGTGCGTTGGGGCTGGCTTGGCGGTATTGCGCTGTCGTAACTGCGGCTTGAAGCTGGTTGGTCCGGGACTGCGGGCGAGGCATAAGGTTGCCTGCTCTACAGTCCTGCGCAAGACGAAGGCCACATTAAGTGGCCTTCTTTGCGTGCGGAACTCGCGAT
>CAUDYH010000103.1 GCA_958453575.1 uncultured Collinsella sp. | reverse complement strand
GAATAGTCGACCTTTGCCTTGTCAAAGCCGTACGGAATCAGATGCTTAACGTCGACGCCGGCGTTCTTGGCCACCTCGGTAATAGGCAGCGGCGTAACAGAACGTGCGATTTCGATGTCAGTAGGCATGGGCGGTCCTTTCGTTACCGGATGAGAAAAAGACCAATCCAGCATAGCACGCGCGCGCAATAGTAAAACGCCCGTAACCGACGAACGGCGATATGTTTACCCGATGCCCAGCGATAGCCTACAGATGCGCTAAAACAAGCCCATTCCTACAGGGTCGGTTCAATACCCAAATGCTCGAATGTGCGAAGCGTTGCCTGGCGACCCTGCGGTGTGCGAATCATCAATCCGCACTGCAGCAGATAGGGCTCGTAGACATCCTCGAGCGTACCCGGGTCCTCGCCCACCGCGCTGGCAAGCGTGGTCAAGCCAACGGCACGGCCGGAGAACGTCTTGGCGAGTGTCTCCAAAATGCGAATATCCATCCAGTCCAAGCCAAGCTCGTCGATCTCGAAAAACTCGAGCGCCTGACGGCAGATATCGAGCTCGATGGGACCGTTGCCGCGCACCTGCGCGTAGTCACGCACGCGCTTGAGCAGACGGTTGGCAAGACGCGGCGTACCGCGCGAGCGCGAGCCGATCTCGAGTGCGCTGGGATGGTCGATCGTCACACCCAGAATGGTCGCCGAGCGTGTCACAATCTGGGCGAGCTCCTCAACCGTGTAGTAATCCAGGCGATACGAAATGCCAAAACGGTCGCGTAGCGGGCCGGTCAACATGCCCGAGCGAGTCGTTGCCGCCACCAGCGTAAACTTGGGAATATCCAGGCGAATCGAACGCGCCGCCGGACCCTTACCGATCACGATATCGAGCGCAAAGTCCTCCATCGCGGGATACAGGACTTCCTCGACCGAACGGTTCAGACGGTGAATCTCGTCGATAAACAGCACGTCACCCGGCTGCAAGTTAGTCAGGATGGCCGCCAGGTCACCGGTGCGCGCGATGGCCGGGCCACTCGTGGTTTTAATCTGAGCGCCCAGCTCGTTGGCAATAACCGTAGCCAGCGTGGTCTTGCCCAGACCCGGAGGGCCCGAGAAAATCACGTGGTCGAGCGTCTCACCGCGGCTCTGCGCCGCCTCGATGAGCACGCGCAGACTCTGCTTGATGTGCTCTTGGCCGCAGTAGTCATCCAGGCGCTGGGGGCGCAGGGTACGGTCGACATCGAGGTCCTCGGGCGTCAGCTCCGAACCCACCATACGCTCGCCGTGCGCCATGGATGCCGCTGGCGAGTTTCCGGGCGTCGACCACAGGTCCTGAGAATCATCGGCTTCCCACATCACGCATCCATTCCGAGTCGCTTAAGCGCCGCGCCGAGCAGATCCTCGACACGCATATCCTGCCCATCATACCCGCTCAGGGCAACATCGGTCTCCTGCGGGCTAAAGCCCATGGAAAGGAGCGCCGCACGGGCGTCATCGATCGCCGAAGGAGCGGCGGCGGGAACCGGCATCGCAACCTGGCCGGAAATCACATCGACCGGCACAAAGCCCTTGTCCTTGGCAAAGGTGCTCTTGAGCTCCAGGATCAGACGCTGCGCGGTCTTTTTACCCACACCGGGAACCTTGGCCATGCCCTTGTCATCCTCAGCCATTACCAGGGAATACAGCTGGCCCACGGTATAGGTGGAGAGCACGGCAAGCGCCAGGCGCGGCCCGACACCCGAGACGGACACGAGCCGATCGAACATCGTGCGCTCGTCCTTGGAGGCAAAGCCAAAGAGCGTCATGGCGTCCTCGCGCACCTGCATACGGGTATAAAGGCGAACCTCGCCGCCGGGTGTAGGCAGCGTGGCGGCAGTGCTGCCCGAGATGCCGAGCTCAAAGCCCACGCCCGATACATCGACAACGGCCGAGCTCATCGTGGCCTCGACAAGCGTTCCATGGAGCTGGGAGATCATCAGTATCCGGTTCCTCTCTGTTGATAGAACTCGCCGCCGGTAAGCGCCCGGGTGCGGCTGAGGTTAACGTGGCAGATGGCGCAGGCCAGGGCATCGGCAGCATGGTCGGGATGCGGGTCGTGATCGAGCTGTGTGAGCGTACGAACCATATACGCGACCTGCCGTTTGTCCGCGGCGCCGGTGCCCACAACAGCCTGCTTAATCTGCATAGGCGTGTACTCGCCAATCTCGAGCGCGCATTCCGAAAGCGCCACGAGCGCGGCACCGCGGGCATGCGCCGTAGGGATGGCCGAGCGGACGTTGGCGCCAAAGTAGATGCTCTCGACGGCGGCGGTATCGGGTCGATAACGCTCCACGACACCCTTGAGGTCGCGGGCGATATGCGACAGGCGCACCGCAAGCGGGCTTCCGGCACTGGTCTCAATACAACCGTAGGCACGACAGCGAACCTCGCCGCGCCGCTCCTCGATAATCCCCCAACCCGTATGGGCCAAACCGGGGTCGATACCCAAAATGACCAAGTCAACCTCCCCTCGCCACAAGCGCAGTGCAAGGCAACGCCCCGCGCACTATTCACGAACGTCTGTTCTAGAATAGCACAACAGCGGCCGTATCTAGCAAGCAAGGTTGAACCATAGGTTGAGCATAAGTCAGCGAGCGAGTCCCTGCCGTGGCAAGGTGTCGCGAAAGAGGAGCGCCGCGTACTTCTGTACGCAAGCGACGGTTTGAGCGGCAGATTGCCCGGCAGGGGCTCGTGCAGCGTCGACTCGTTACGCGGTTTGGTAAAACCGCGTAACCTTTTTAGTTCTGCGAGAAGAACGGGAACTGTCGGGGATCAACCGGCGGATGCGGCATCGGCGTGCCCTGGGGCCCACCCTGCGGGCCACCCTGGCCGCCCATCATCTTATCGATGGCGTCCTGGACCTCGCCCTCAAACTTCTTCATGCCCTCGTGCAGCCGGCGCTGGCCATCCTCGGAGCGCAACTCCTCCATCTGCTCGGGCGAAATACCCAGCAGCTCGCCCAAAATGCCCATCATCTCACCACGCATACGGTCACTCGTATCGTCGTCGGCAAAACGACGCACCTCGGCGCGCGCCAGAGAATCGACCGTCATGCGCTCCTTGCCGCTCAGCCCCAGGTCGGACCACGCGAGCATATACGGCCAGGCACGCTCGGCAAACGAACGGGCCGAGACGATCGGCGCCGTCGGCAGCTGGCGGCGAGCCGCCTCTCCCTGGCGCACGAGCATCAGCAGCAACGAACATGCCTCGGGCTTGCCAGCGGCCATCGGAATGTCGTCGAAGGGTCGGTTGCGGTCGACGTGTGACTCGAGTGTGCCGTCGACCTCGCCCGGCTCGAGCCCACCGAGTAGCTGCGCCGCGCGGTCGAGCATGTCGACTGGTCCGTCAAGCGTCGAGAGCGCTTGCGCCAGCACGCGCTCCATGCAATCCTCCACCGCGTTGAGCGTCACGAGCTCCTGCGGCACCACGGCAGACGTACGGTTGCGTACGCGCGCCACAAACTCGAGCGTCGACAGGCATACGTCGCCAAAGGGCGCATAATCGCCCTGGTAGCCACCGCAAAGCGCCGGCGCCGCCAGCGCGTACTCGGTTTTAGACAGCGGGCTCAGCGCCATCGCACCCAGCTCGCGCGCCGTATCCTCCAGCATGAGACCCAGCGTGCGAGAGCGCAGGCGCTCGGCGTCGCCCGCCGACACATCGCGGTCGAGCACACGCGCGGCATCCGGCGTATCGCGCTCAACCGTACGAATATGCAGGCGCTCGGCAATCGCGCGAACGGCGGCACAGCGAGCAGCCTCGGCCTCCTCCTGCGCCGGCGTAAAGATGCGGTTGCGTCCCAGCACCAGGCCGACCACATTGCGCGGACCCAGGGCGTCGACGGCAAGCGCCGCCAGCAGGGATGACGGCAAGTCGCCCTCGAGTGCCACCACGGCGCGCGACGTACCGCGAGCGCGGGCGTTATCGCGAACGGCGAGCACCAGCGCCTGCCACAGCCATTCCTCGGAGCGAAACTCGGGTAGCTCGTGGTCCTCCAAGGCATCGAGCATCACACCGCGCTGAATCTCCTGAACCAGTAGGCTCTCCTCAAAACACGGCGCTTGGGCCACCACGCGGCCGCAGTCGTCGAGCACAAACGAGCCGCCGGTATACACCGACTCGTCGTACGCACCGACCGGCGCCATGCAGGCAAACCACACGCTACGCTTAGATGCGATCTTGCGGTAGGCTCCGCTGCGCACGGCGGCGATCGCGGCGGTCTCGCGGTCGGTCATATCGAATGCGTTGAACTGGAAATAGGCAATGAGATCGACGCCAGTCGGCAGCATCTCGAGCTCGCGGTCCAAGTCGAAGATCACCGCGATGCGCACGCCGTCCACGTCAAACACCGGCGGCGCCCAACGCGCGTCGTTGTTCTCGCCACGCTGCAGGGCAATGCTCGCACGCGCGGGTACCACGCGACCGTCCTTGAGCATCATATAGTCGAGCAGAGGTTGGCCCTCAAACGAAACCGCTGCGGGCGCGATGCAAATCATATCGAGCTCTTGGATACGCTCGGCTACGCCGGTCAAACCGGCAAGCATGTCGTGCTCAAAGTCGGCAGTGCCCACCAGGCCGCCGGGCAGGGCTCCCATAAAGAGCGGAGCCGGCACGCACAGGACGCGCGCACCGCGCTCGTGGGCCAGGCGCGCCTGGTCCTCGATGCGACCGCAGATACCCTCAATATCACCCAGGCGCATATCGATCTGTGCAAGTGCGAGCTTCATGGCTCAGCCCTTTCCGTCGTAAACCATCGTTGTCGTAGTAAAAGCGCCGGCCGCATGATGCAGTCGGCGCTCGCATGTGCATATGCTAGCTATGATACCCCGAGCGGGGGCGCGCTCCTAGAACGTCGCGGACCACAGCCCGTGCAGGTTGCAATAGGCATAGACGGTACCGGTCTTGGAACCGCCGGCAAAAAACGTCGCGGGCTTCATGCCGGGCTGGAGGTAATGGATCTCCAGACGGCCCTCGGCCTCAAGGGCGATCCACTCGATGTAGTGCTCGGGCACCATAGGATGCTCGACCGAGCCCACGCGCGCACGGATCACGTGACCGTCGCGCTCGCTCTCGACGACGGGCACGTGCTTCTCGTGCGCCGCGTCCTCGGTGTTCGCGGTCAGCTCCGTGCAACCGGCGGGGGTTGCAACGTCGTTGCCAAGGGCGGCAATGAGCTTGCCGTCGGGGTCCTTAAAGAATTTCGCCATGATGTTCTCCTTTGCTGATGTGCCGATGTTCTCGATGGTTCTTATGCCCAAAGGCAAGCGAACCATCCACGGCATCGCAAATGAACACATAACGAGCGGGTTAGCGCCCGTCGCCGCCGAGCAGCGCCAGAACATCCTCGCGGGTAAACAGCGCCGAGGAGATGCCGTCGCCGCCGAGCACGCTGTTGACCAGATCGCGCTTGGACTCCTGCATCTGCATAATGCGTTCCTCGATCGTGTCCTTGGCGATGAGCTT
>CAUDYH010000102.1 GCA_958453575.1 uncultured Collinsella sp. | reverse complement strand
GGCAGCCCGTCAGTCACCCTCTCGGCATTAAAAATGGGGTAAGGCCACGTGGCCTTACCCCATTTTTCGTTAGCTATGGCAGCTTGTACGCTACTCGCGGCACAGATGCACGGCGAAGCCGGCGAACTCGCGCTTAAAGTACACAAGCTTGGTGCTACCGTCGGGCAGCAGCGCGCGCGACTCCTCGTTGACCTCGAGCCCGCGCTCGGCAAACCACTTCTCGGCCGCATCGATGTCGTTGACGGCAAAGCCGATGTGGCCCTTGGTGCCACGACCGTTCTGCTTCATGATCTCGACCAGCGAATCGTTAAAGTACGAAACGGGGGTCTCGATGACGGGCAGGCCCATCATCGTCGAGAACAGCTCCGCAATCTCCAAGGCGTCTGCCGGGTCGGCGGCGTTAATGCCCACATGGGCGACGCGCATACCAAAGAGCTCTACCGGATTGGCGTTTCGCTCACTCATGCAGGCAGCGCCTACTGAGCCATGACGTCAAGAACGGCCTTCTCGGCAGCGACGCGGTTCATGCCGGTCATGAAGGGCACGCCGCTCACGTACGGGCAGGTGAGGCCCTCGGGGGCAACGGTGGTGGCGATCAGCAGGTCGGCGCCCTCGTCGCAAGCGTCCTTGGCCTCGGAGATGGCGCACTGCACGATCTCGTACTTGTCGGCATAACCGTTGGCGTCGAGCATGGTGGCGACCTTCTGGGCAACGAGCGTGGAAGTGGCAGCGCCAGCACCGCAAGCCAAAACGATCTTTTTCATAGGTAATGTCTCCCTTCATGGTTTACTTTAGGTAAGTGTACCGCAGCGAGCGATGGCGCTCAGCCTCGATGCGCTTTTATGCCAGTTTGCTTACGCGCTGCGTATAATACATCTAGTACGTGTTGTCATACCGCTCGCTTTACGAGCGACTAAGGACCCTAATATGCCCGATTCCCGCACACTCTGGACCGCCGTCGTTATCATCTGCATCGCCGTGTCGGTGTTCTTTAGCGTCAAAAAACGCACCACGTTTAAACGCCTGCAGCAGCTTATGGCCGCTAAGCAGTGGGACGAGTTCGATCGCTTGCTCGACAGCAAGCTCACCAGCATGCTGTACCCGCGCTACAACCGCGACTACCTGCGCCTGAACTCCTATCTGCTGCGCGAGGACCACGAGCGCGCCAGCGAGATGTTCGATCTGCTGCTGGGACTCAACCTGCCCAAGATGCAGCGCGTCGACCTGGTGATCAAAGCTTTTAACTATTACGTTGGCCAGGAGGACCGCAAAAAGTCCAAGGAGCTCCTGCACGAGATCAAGGGCTTTGAGGGCGGTCAGGCCGAGGCAGTCGCGCACGAATGCCAACTGATGTACGACACGATGATCCTCAAGCGCCACAACGACATTCCTGAGCTGGAGCGCATGCTCGAGGATGTCGGCGACGACCCGGTCAAACGCTGCCGCCTGGAGTATCTGCTGGCTCTGCAGTACCAGAACAAGGGCGACGAGGCTAAGTTTGCCGAGTACTTGGAAAAGTCGGGCCAGCACTCGATGGCTGTCAACGCGTAACGGGCGGCTTGTGCTAGACTTCTAGTCTCACGGGGGCGTGGCGGAATTGGCATACGCAGGAGACTTAAAATCTCTCGCCGCAAGGATTGTGGGTTCGAGTCCCACCGCCCCTACCATATGGAGCTTCCGAGTCCGTGTCCCCCAGGGATGCGGGCTCGTTTCTTTTGGACGCCGGTGGGCTCGAACCCGCGAGGGGGCGAGCGTCAAGCGGACGCGCAGCGTCCGTAGCGAGCCGGCGAGGACGCCGACAGGCGGCCGAAGCCGGTGCGTATTTGCGCAGCAAATACGCAGACGTCCCACCGCCCCTACCACGTATTGTTTACGGGCCCGTGTCCCTTTGGGATGCGGGCTCGTTTCTTTTAGATGCCGGCGGACTTTAGAAGTTGCGGTGGAATAGTTCCTGTTTTGGCCGTTTACCGGCCCATTTAGGAACTTTTTCACCGCAACTTAGATTGGCACTCCCCCATTTTCCGATGGAAAAACGTGGTTGTCTCGCACATTTTCCAAGGGAAACGCCCAAATGGCCTTATACTAGCCAAGAGAGTTGGGAGGCAATATGCAGCGACAGCTTATGAGTGAACTTATCGCTTGGAAATCGAGAGCGAATCGCAAACCCCTCTTGCTTAAGGGTGCCCGCCAGACAGGAAAGACTTGGCTTCTTAACGAATTCGCGAGCCAACAGTATCGAAACATCATTCGTTTCGACTTTATGCTCGAACCGAGCGCACGCTCGCTGTTCGATGGAGACCTCGACCCCAAGCGCATCATCTCCCAGATAGAGCTTCTTCGCGGCCAAACCGTAACTCCGGCAGACGCGCTCATCATCTTTGACGAGATCCAAGAGGCACCGCGCGGCATCACCTCGCTCAAGTACTTCAACGAACTTGCGCCCGAATACCATATCGTCGCAGCCGGCTCCTATATGGGCCTCGCGCTCCGGCGCGAAAACGAGTCATTTCCCGTCGGCAAAATCGACCAGCTCACCATGCGTCCCATGGGGTTTACCGAGTTCGTTCGCGCCGTCGATGGCGACCCGCTCGCCGACGCCATCCTTGCCGCAGACATGAATCTTCTGGCAAACGTTACCGAAAAGCTCGAGCACTTGCTCAAGGAATACCTCGTTGTCGGCGGCATGCCCGAAGTCGTCTCCGCCTTCGCCGCGACCCGCGATTTCATCGAAGCCCGCAGGCTTCAGCAACAAATCATCGAGGCTTACGAATCCGATTTTGGCAAACATGCGCCCGCCCGCATTGTCGAGCGCATGAGGCTGGTTTGGAAATCCCTCCCCGGCCAGCTTGCAAAGGAAAATAAAAAGTTCATCTACGGAGCCCTTCGCCCCGGGGCGCGCGCACGCGATTTCGAAGAGAGCCTCCAGTGGCTCATGGACTACGGAATCATTCATAAGGTTCCGCGCGTTTCTGCCCTCAGAGCACCGCTCTCGAGCTATGAGGATCTCTCGGGTTTCAAGCTGTTTTGCATTGACACCGGCATCCTTGGAGCGCTCTCCAGCCTTCCCCCGACCATCGTCCTAAACGGATCCGCTGTTTTCACTGAGTTTAAGGGCTCGCTCACCGAGCAATATGTCGCACAGGAACTCTTGCTGCAAGGCAAAAGTCCTGCGTACTGGTCCTCTACCTCCGGCAATGCCGAAACCGACTTTGCCATCGACCATGCGGGAACCGTGCTTCCGCTTGAGGTCAAGGCGGCGGAGAACCTCAAAGCAAAGAGCCTGAAAATAGCCTGCGATAAATTCAAACTCGAACGCTGTGTGAGGACCTCCCTGGCGGCATATAGAGACGAGGGCACGCTCGTCAATATTCCGCTTTGGGAGATTGGACAGATCGACAAGCTGACAAAGTAGCCCCGTCCCAAAAAGACTAGTTTTGGAGAGGGCTGAGGCTGGGGGTCCAGGCGATGGTGGGGGTTTTACCGTCGAGGGTCTCGTTGATGGTGGCGGCCATGCCGGCGAGCAGACTGTTCTCACTCACGGTAAGCGCCCTGTAGCCGCCGGCTCGCATGAGCTCGCGAATTACCACGGCACCTGCCAAGATCACGCCAGCGCGTTTGGGCTGCACGCCCGGCAACGCAGCGATGCCATCCGCGTCCAACACAGACATGCGCTCGATAGCGGCCGAGACCTGCTCCAGCGAAAGCTCGCGCAGGTGCACAAAGCTCGAATTGTACGGTTCCAGCTCATGAACGAGCGCCACGAGCGTGGTGACGGTGCCACCCACCGCGACCAAGCGCTCGGCGCGTTCAAAATTGCTCGGCAGGCCTTCAAAATAGGCAGCGAACTGCTCGCCCGCCCAGTTGGCGGCGGCAGCAAGCTCGCCGTCCGCTGGCGGCAGTGCCGAGAAAAACCGCTCCGTCACACGACGGCAGCCAATGTCCAGCGAACGCGTGCCCTCCAGCGCAAAGACCCCACGCTCCGGTGCGTACACACCCGTCGCGAGTTCCGTGGACCCGCCGCCCGAATCCGCGACAATAATGCGCTCGCCTGCAAAGTCGTGCGCCACGCCAAAAAACGTCAGGCGCGCCTCGACCTCGCCCGGAATCACCTGCGGCTCAAGCCCCAGATCGCGCAGGCCGTCCAGCAGCAGTGCGGCATTGGATGCATCGCGCGCGGCGCTCGTGCAGGTGGTGCAGATGCACGCGACCCCAAAGGCACGTGCCTCGTCCACAAACATGCGACATGCGGCAAGCACGCGCTCAACGGCCGCCTCGCAAAAGCGCCCCGTCGCGTCGACACCCTCGCCTAGATCGGTAATCTCGGTATGCTTGGACGATTCCACGATCGCCCCGCCCTCGACCTGGGCCAGCACCAGTCGCGACGACACCGTTCCCAAGTCAATCGCCGCCACCTTATATCGTTTGCAATTCGTCATTGCAGGCTCCCCTCCGGGCGCTATTTGCCGTTGGACACGACCGTCTGACCCTCGACGCCGTTAAATCCAAACAGCATGTCGAGCGTCTGGATGTACCACGGCGCGTCCTTGCCCACCTCTTCGATCTCTTTGGCCACTTCGCTGGCCTTTTTGGCGTTCGAGGACTTTTTGCTCGACGACGAGTCCGAATCGTCATCCAAGCCCAGCACGTCAATCTTGGTCTCGCCGGGCATTACCAGCCCCAGGTCCTCGGTCGCCGCGTCCTTAATGCCCTCCTCCGAGAGCAGTTTGTCGACGCTTTTCTGCAGCTCGTCGTTGTACTGCTGGCGAATCTCGACCTGCTTGGCCAAGATATCGCTCGAGCGTTTGGCAACGTAGAGGTCGCGCACGGGAAAGTACAAACTCACAAGCACCAGGGCAACGACAATACCGATAAACAGTCCACGCTGGGGCCCATGGGTAAAGTCGTAGATTGCCTTAATCACCGCGTTGTCGTTGGCGTAGTGCATGAAGTCCGAGCCCGAAAGACGGCTCGAGGGCTTGGTCGACTTGTCGTGCGCTTGAGCAGACGGGCGCGATTCGTACGTCGCGCGCGACGGACGGTCCGGGCGATGCGTCGACATATTCGTTTGAGCATGGGAGTGCGAAGTGCCCGGCGTGCGATGCGTGGGACGGTCAGCACCCGTATATTCGGGCCCGCCAAGCTGCACCGAATGCGCGCGGCGAGACGACGGCTCACGCGAACCGGCGGAATAGTACCTGTTGTCGTAAATCTGATCCATGTGCGCCTTGTGCGGTTGAGGTTTGTTTGCGCTAAGTATTCTAGTTATAGCACGAGCGCGCGCACCGCCTTCGGCAGCCTTTGCTCGACATAAAAAAGGCGCTGAGCCACACGGCCCAGCGCCCAATAGCGGCCATCAGAAGTGGAACGGAGCCGAGTCAACCCCGCCCCCGCACACGCCGCTTGCCTAACGAATGTTGTAGAACGCAGACTTGCCGGCGTAGCGCGCGCTGCCCTCGAGCTCGTCCTCGATACGGATGAGCTGGTTGTACTTGGCG
>CAUDYH010000101.1 GCA_958453575.1 uncultured Collinsella sp. | reverse complement strand
GTACCGATGCAGATTTTGCCACGCATGAGCCCACGCATCTCATCCACACGCCGCTGCAAGCGAATGAATTCCTCGCAGAGCGCCTCGACAGCCGGCATGACCTGCCGCCCGTCGGCAGAAAGCGTCACGCCCTCGCGGCTGCGGTCGAGCACCTTAAAGCCCCAGTCGGCCTCGAGGTCGGCCACCATGCGGCTCACGCCCGATTGCGAATAGCTCAGGCGCTCTGCAGCACGCGTAAAGCTGCCGGCACGCACCGTCTCGAGCAGCACTTGCATCTTTTGGATATTGGTCTCCACGGTACACCCCCACCCTTGCATGAGTTTTTGTCATGTTTTCCATGCATTATATTCGCTTTTCTTCTAAAGCCAGTTCACCCATAGTGAACATGTTCGGATATATAGGGGATGTCAGCGCATGAACAACGGACTGCTTACGTACTTAGCAGCATTGCTATTGTTTGGCTCCAATGGCATCATCGCCGCTGCCATCGCGCTGCCGAGCTCCGATATCGTGCTCCTGCGCACGTTTTTGGGCGCTCTCACCCTTGCCGCCATCCTCTTCATAACCAAGCGCCATAACCTGCAGGCTCCGTCTCGCCCCCGTGAGGCCGCAGCGCTCATCGTCTCGGGCGCCGCGCTGGGCGCCAGCTGGATTTTCCTGTTCCGCGCCTATCAGACGATCGGTGTTGGCATCTCCTCGCTGTTGTATTACTGCGGCCCCATCATCGTTATGGCCCTCTCCCCGCTCATTTTTGGCGAAAAGCTGACCGGCGGCAAAATCGCCGGGTTTATCGCCGTTGCCTGCGGCGCCTTTCTCATTGCGGCACAAGGTCTAGGCGGCAATATGCCCATTGCGGGTATCGCTTGCGGCATCGCCTCGGCCTTCTGCTACGCGTTGATGGTCATCGCTAGCAAGGGTGCGCCACACGTCGAAGGCCTCGAAAACTCCGCGCTCCAGGTGAGCGCCGCCTTTATGACCGCGCTGGTCCTTACGCTCCTCACGCAGGGCGCCCCCTCGTTCCTCTCCCCCAGCATTGCCGCCGGCATCGATTGGCGCGCCGTCGCCATGCTCGGCGTCGTCAACACCGGCATCGGCTGCCTGCTCTACTTTAGTGCTGTCGCCAAGCTGCCCGTGCAGACCGTCGCGGTTGTCGGCTACCTCGAGCCGCTTTCGGCAGTCGTGTTCTCCGCCGTCCTTTTGGGCGAGACCATGACGCCAATCCGCCTCATGGGCGCCGCGCTCATCATCGGCGGCGCGGTCTTTTGCGAACTCGCCGGCAAACGCGCAAGCACCAAGGCCGGTATCGCCCAGGCAGCACGCGCTTAAGGGACATTTTCTCGGGGCGCATGCGGGATAAAGCCCAGGTCGCAGCGCCCCTGCACCTCACAGGAGATGCAGGGGCGCTTTGCACTGCAGTAAAGCTATGGGCTACGAACGACGCGGCTCGGGAACCACGAGCCTATCGGGGCTCGCGCCCTCGGCATCCATCAGGCTCACGTAACGAATCGACGGATCCCCATACATCGCGTAGTAATAATTGCCCGTGCGCGCGCTAAAGCATCCGGTATAGATAGTCTTCTCGAACTTGCCATCGCCCATCCTGGACGCCCCCTCAATCATCACCACGCCCTCGAGCGAGCGGAACATGCGAACGACGTTTTCGGTCTCGCTCTCCTTTTGCGGGTAATTGGCATTGAGGTACGCCGCCTTTACAAAACGGCTCGGCGAATAGCAATCGCCCGGAATGCCGCGCATGCCGGCACCGGCTCCATAGGGCTTAAGCTCGGCGCCACGCCATGTCGCCGTCTGCGGAAAATCGCTTGTGGCGGTGATATAGGTGCGCAGGTTTTCCATGTGCCACGGGAAGGTCGGCTGGTTGGCAAGGGTGTCGACCGGATCGTCGTATACATGCAGGCCGTCAGCCATCATCTCGACCACGATGCTGCGCTGGCTGTCGCCGATAATCCAATGGAGCAGCGACACGCCCAGCCCCTCTCCGGCAGATTTGGCGACAATCACCGTGTCGCGCAGCGCGGCCTCGACCTCATCGACCGTCGAGAACGTCGCTGCCACCCACAGGGGAAACTCATAGGCCGCGATATTGTTCTTGCCGTCGACAGGGCCCTCGGCATACTCGGCATAGCCGGGAAAGTTGAGCCCCGCCACAGCCAGACCCGCATCGTTACCACAGTCGAAAAACATGGGATAGTTCTTGTAATCGATGCACATGCCGATTACCGCGTGTGCCGCCGACGCATCGTCGATAAACGAATACGGAATGTGGAACCCGCGCGGCATCACGCGAACCTGTTGGCCGTAGTCAAAGCTCCAGTCGAGGTTGCGGCCCAGATACATGTGGCCAGAATTATCGGTAAATCGAATGCTCGTGCACATAGCGCCTCCTAGCTTTACGGTCCTGCTAAGGTTATTGTCACCAAACAAAAAGGCGCTAAACACAAAAGCCCGGACATGACAACAATGTCACGCCCGGACCAAAAGAGACGAAGTGCGGTGCTTTGGTCCCCTTAGACCAACTTTCCAAGACAGTGGTCGATCATATGCTGGACCATCTGCGCCTCGAAGCCCACAAAGTCCTGCTTGCGCTCGCGCATCTTGCCATCGACGATCTGGTCAAAGGCAACCTTGCACTTGATATAGCGCGTGGACTTGGTGACCTCCTCGTGCGTCAGGCAGCTCTCCTCCATCTTGCTGGCGCCCAGGCCAAACACCAGACGGGGGTTGTAGAGCACGTGGGGCTCGCCGGCGTCGTCCAGGTAGACGCAGACCTTCTTGGTAACGCCGATCTGGTTGGCGGCCAAGCAGCCGGCATCATCGAGCGACTTGATGGTATCGATCAGGTCCTGAGCAACCGACTCGTCCTCGACGGTCGCAACCTCGCAACGCTGGGACAGGATAGCCTCGTCGTGGCAAAGCTCTTTAATCATACGTTCCTCCATAGGGGTCGTTGTAACCGCTTAAGTATACGGTACCCACACATTTTCATGCGATAAATACCGTCCGTCTGTTACAAAGCGCCGAACATCAACATGCGAGGAACAGCAAGGTTGTAAAGGCGATATAGTAAATGAGTTCGTGTCAATCGGCCTAAACTCGGGGCCGAACAAGGAAAGGGTATGCATGGACGAACTTTTTCACGTCAGTGAGCGCAAGTCCACAATCGGGACCGAACTTCGCGCTGGACTGACAACATTCCTGGCGATGGCCTACATCATCGCCGTCAACCCCGCAGTGCTCTCGGGCGCTGGCATTGATGCGGGAGCGCTCGCCTGCGCCACCTGCCTGGGCGCCGGCATCATGACCATCTGCATGGGCATCTTCGCAAACCGCCCGCTCGCCTGCGCTTCAGGCCTGGGCATCAACGCCATGATCGCGGGCATCACCACCACCATGTGCGGCGGTGACTGGCACGTCGCCATGAGCGTTATCTTCCTCGAGGGTATCGTCATCTTGCTGCTCGTCCTTTGCGGCCTGCGCGAGGCCATCATGGACGCCATCCCCGTGGTCCTGCGCCACGCCATCTCGGTGGGTCTGGGCCTGTTTATCGCCATGATCGGCCTGTGCGACGCCGGCATTATCACCGCTGGCGCCGGCACACTCGTCGGTCTGGGCGACATCACCTCCCCCACCTTTATCGTCGGCATCATCTCCATCGTCGTGACGGTTGCCCTGGCCTCCCGCAACGTGCCGGGCTCGCTGCTCATCGGTATCATCGTCGCCGTTATCGCCGGCATCCCGCTGGGCGTCACCCACGCCCCCGAGGGCCTCATCGCCCCGCTCGATTTCTCGACCTTCGGCGCCCCGTTTGCCAGCACCGCCGACGGCAACATGGCTATCGTGAAGGTTCTGACCGACCCGATGCTGCTCGTCGTGGCCTTCTCGCTGCTCATGAGCGACTTCTTCGACACCATGGGCACCGCGATGGCCGTCGCCAAGCAGGGCGAGTTCCTGACCGAGGACGGCAATGTCGAGGACATCCGCCCCATCCTGGTTGTTGACTCCGTGGCCGCCGCTGCCGGTGGCTTTATGGGCGTCTCCTCCATCACCACCTTCGTCGAGTCCACTTCCGGCGCCGCCGACGGTGGTCGCACGGGCCTCACCTCCGTCACCACCGGCGTGCTGTTCATTCTCGCCGCGTTCTTCTCCCCCATCGTCACCATCGTTTCCAGTGCCGCCACCTGCGGTGCCCTGGTCTATGTCGGCTACCTCATGATGAGCGAGGCCTCCGAGATCGACTGGTCCGACGTGTCGCAGGGCTTCCCGGCGTTCATGATTGTCGCCGGCGTGCCCTTCACCTACTCCATCTCCGCCGGCATTGGCCTGGGCTTTATCGCCTACGTGATCGTCGCGCTCTTTAAGGGCGAGGCCTCCAAGATCAAGCCGCTCATGTGGATTGCAGCCCTCGCCTTCCTCGTCTACTTCTTTGTAGCGTAAGGGCAAGATTCACAATACCAAACACCAAAGCGCGGAGTCGCATCGAGCGGCTCCGCGCTTTGCTTTTAAAGCCAGGCACCGCGCGGGCGCGCGATGTATTGCTTCCCAAGTTTTGGACATTTTGCCCTCCAAACGGCACTACCGACGGCTACATCCTGCAGATATGCTGGATATAACCGCATAGGCCCTATGAGGATGGGAGTAACCATGGCCGCCTTGTTCACGACCCCCAAGCGCAATGATAAAACCTCAGGAGCCCATTTTGTCGAGCCCGACGTGCACCGTCGCGCACTGCTCGCGCACGGCAGCTGGCGCCGCGTGACGCGCCGCATCGTTGCGGGCGCCGTGTGCGCGCTCACGGTGAGCTCGCTGCTCATGCCGAGCATCTCGCTCGCGGCCGAGTGGATTGATGTTGGCGGCACCCAGTACAACGCCGGCACTGCGGCGGGCGACGGCGCCGGCACCTGGAGCTGGGACGGCGCCGACGACATGAAGCTCATCAACTATAACGGCGGTGAGATCAAGGCTGCAGGCAAGCTCAACATTGTCTATGAGGGCAAGAACACCGTGAAAACCGAGCCTGATTACACCGGAGCCGCCATCAAGGCGCAGGACGGCACTAGCCAGAAAGCAGAGTTGAACATAACGAGCTCGAATAGCACGGATGAGCTCAATGTGACAGCCGAGGCCGATGCAATTAAATCAACAGGCGACCTCTCCATTTCTGGCCCAGGCACTGTGAACACCACAAGCACTGCTTCCGACGGAATTGAGGCAAAGGGCGATCTCTCTATCACGGGCTCGGGCACCGTGAATGCAACGGGCGGTACCGAAGGCATCCAATCCAAGGGCAAGACCACCATCGATTCCTCTGGCACAGTGATCGCTAAAGGAGGCGAAGGTTACGGCGTCGCCGCGGGCAGTGACCTGATCATCAAAGGCGGTGGCAAGGTAGAAGCAAGCTCGATAGAAGAAGCGGCGATTTGGGCTGACGGCAACATCGACATCTCGGGCGGCAGCCAGGTCAAGGCAAGCTCCCAGGGAG
>CAUDYH010000100.1 GCA_958453575.1 uncultured Collinsella sp. | reverse complement strand
TGGACCCGCCCCATGATTCGGGCAGCCCGTTTTGTCCTGGACCAAGGGGCAGTGGTCAAAAAGGGCCAAATATGAGTACTGTCACCAAATTAGTAGCATCGATTTTCCGGTCCAGAGCAGCAAAATCGCCTTGTTTGGAGCCCGATCGCGACTCTGAAGAACGAAAATCGATGCACTTTTGGCCTCTGGCACCGATTTTTGAGGCCATTTGGCTGCCACCAAACTGGTAACAGTACTCATATTTGGCCCTTTTTGACCACCGGGTTTCCGGCAGGCCCCAAAAGCGGGTCCGAATCGCTCGATCCGGGCCCGCTGGGGGTAGCGAGCACAATCGAGGTGTAAGCAGCAAGAGAGGGCCATCGCCTAGAATCGTCAGCGCCTAGATATTCAACGAGAGGAAAGACAATGGTCCGCAGCGACATGCTACCCCAGCCGGACCGGGGGCTCGGCCTCGACCGGCCCCAGACCGAGGCATTTCACCGACGAGTTCAAGAGGAAGATAGTCGATCTCCACAACGCCGGAAAGCCCAGGCGCGAGGCCATGGACGAGTGCGACCTCGACAAGAGCACCGTGGAGAGGCGGGTCAAGTCGATAAACGAGACCGGCTCGCCGCGCGCCGCCGACAACCGCACGCCCGAGTAGAACCGGATCCTGGAGCCCGAGCGCGAGAACCGCAGGCTCCGGATGGAGGTCGACGTCTTAAGACGAGCGGCGCCAGCATACGCTCGGAAGTCAGGGCCATGGCGGCCAACGGGGGGGGCCGCTGCCCCATATCGGCGCAGCGCTGGCATCGAGGCCTTCTGACCTGTGTCAAGATTTCGGACACGCAAGCTCGAGAAATCAAGCGGCCATAGGCATGGCCTCGAGCTTGGGCTCGGTTCTCTCGAAGAAGGCCGCCATGGCCTCGGCCGGCACCTTGTAGCCGATCGTCGAGCGGGGCCTTCGGCGGTTGTAGTACGCCTCGATGAACTCGACCACCGCGTGCTTGGCGGAATCCCTGGTCGGGAAGCTGCGCCTGTAGTACATCTCGTTCTTCAGCATGGCGAGGAACGACTCGGCCACCGCGTTGTCGTGGCAGTTGCCGGCGCGGCTGCAGGACAGCCGCACGTCGTTGTCGCGCGCCCATTCGGCCAGAAGCCTGCTGGTGTACTGGGCGCCGCGGTCGGCGTGGAATATCGCGTTGCCGGCCACGTAGCCGCGCGATTTGGCCGACGCCAGCGCCGAAACCACGATGTCGGCGGTCATGCGCTCGGAGAGCGACCAGCCCACCACCATGCGGGTGTTGAGGTCGATGACCGTCGACAGGTACAGCCATCCCTCGCCGGTGCGCAGGTAGGTGATGTCGCCCACGAGCTTGCAGGTTGGAACGGGACTGGTGAAGTCGCGGCGCACCAGGTCGGGCCGGGGCCTGGCCTTCGGGTCGGGGATGGTGGTGCGCTTCCTGGCGTTGGGCGTGCAGCCGCGTATTCCCAGCTCGC
This sequence comes from uncultured Collinsella sp., assembly GCA_958453575.1. Classification (GTDB taxonomy): domain Bacteria; phylum Actinomycetota; class Coriobacteriia; order Coriobacteriales; family Coriobacteriaceae; genus Collinsella. The sequence continues at coordinate 4,128 of CAUDYH010000100.1, read as the reverse complement.
GCATCAGCTTGCGCACCCTGTACAGGGTCAATCCGGAGAACTCGCCGGGCAGGAAGCATTTCACGAACCGGAAGCCGAACCTGCGGTCCGACTCCAGCCACACGCGCCGGACCGCCTCGCGCTCGGCCGACCAGTCTTCTCGCGGGCAGCCGTTGGAGAGCCACGAGTAGAAGCCCGATCGGCTCACGCCGAGCACGCGGGCCATCATTTTCACCGGGAATTCGGCCTTCTCCGCCAACATCATCCGGTAGCATGCGGCTACGCCTGGCTTTTGGCGAAGAAGGCCGCGGCTTTTTTCAAGAAGGCGTTCTCCATCTCGAGCTCGCGTATGCGCCTTTTCGCCTCGCGAAGCTCGCGGTCCTCGGCCTTGGGGTCGGGCCCGCCGGCAAGCTCGCGCCGGCGGCTCTGCACCCACTTGTTCACGGTCTTGGAATTCAGGCCCAGTTCTGCGCAGCATTCCGTTATCGGCCTGCCCGTCGAGATGATGTAGTCGGCGGTCTCGCGCCTGAACTCGTCGGTGTACTTGGCGGCTGGGTTGGACATAGCATACCGTCCTCTCGGTCGTCGATGAATGCATTCTAAAGGATTGGGCCTCTAGCATGCGTGTCCGAAAAGACGATACAGGTCAGACAACCCAATCAGACGTCGTCTCGAGCACGTCCTCTGCACGGTCGAGCGTGCTTCTGGCCTTGGCACCCTGTTTGAACCACGAGCGCAGGTCCTCGAGCGTGCTGCCCGCTGCGTACACCTTGATTTTGCGACCGCCTTTCGTGGTCACCGTGCAACGGTCGCCGCTCTCGCTATCCTCGTGCGCCGTGACCTTCTTGAGATAATCGCGGCGGAACGCCACGACGCGGGCGTTGCTGATCTCGATGAACCAATCGTCGTCGACAAGCGAGGTGCCCGTGGCACCTCGGCTCGCCATCTCCTCGGCGAAGGAGAAACCGAGTTCGCGCTCCTGTCTGCCGATCTCGTAGATACCACGGGCGGGCATGCTGAGCATGAGCAGAGGCAGGAGTCCCCCTATGAACAGGAAGAGGCATGGGACGAGCAGGAGCAGACGAGCACCGGCGTCGGTGAAAACAGCCATGAAGGCGATCACGAGCGAGAAGACGAGCGCCATACCGTTGAAAACAATCGTCAACGGCTTGATGGCAGACCAACACAGACCCGCCTTGGTCATCGGGCCGTCAACAGCGTCCGAGACCTCGATGCCCTCTTCCTCCAGACGGGCGAGGAGGTTGAGCGAGCACACCCCCTCGAGGCTTATCGAGCAGAACTTCCGGTCGCCCTCGAACAGGTCGATCCTCATCATCTGCGTGTGAAGCGTTGCACGGGTGATGTTGCCAAACGTCGTCTCCTTGCGGATGCCGAAGGCGTTACGCGAGAGAATTCGCTCACCGTCCACGTCGATGCGCGGGATGCTCAGCAGGGCCCAGATGGCCATGCCCGCGAGCGCCATGGCGTGACCGAACCACACAAGTTCGTGGTCCCACTCGCCCAACGAGACGCCCTGCCAGACGTAGACACCCAGCATGAGCAGTTCGAACGCGACGGCGCAGCAGGCGATGATCGTGCGAATGGCAGCGGGCATGCGCACCGTGAAGCGATCGAGGCTGTCCGTCGCCTCACTGCGCTCGCGCGCGCCGCGACGGGCGACCCATGCAGTGAGCGGACCGACGATGAACACCACCATCGCCACGCGCAGGAACGATTCGAGTATGTCGCCCATATTAACCACCATCCCAATAGAAAACGTGAATTTGGGAGACTATAGCAGAGCGAAGCGATCTGCACGGCATCGTCCGGGTGTTTTCGGCATACGGTGGAAGCTGGTGGGGGTCGGCGCCGTAACCGGATGCGCATTCGGCCTCGCCAATGCCGTCGGCGGCGAGCTTTTCGCCCGACAGGCCTATCCACTCGTCGTGCATCTGCCGCTTGTCGTCTACCTGTGCGTACGCTATCGCCTGAGTCCGCTGCTCGCCATCCTGGGCGTTACCAGCGCCTACCTGAGCTGCCAGTTTAGCAACTGGATGGGCATCGCCGCATTCGCTGCCACCGATTCGCAAATCGCATATTACGCGGCGCGCATCATCACGACGCTCGGCGTCTTTGCGATCTTGCTGCATTGGGCCAGAGACATCGGTCCGCGCCTGGCGGCCAAAAGCCCCACCGAGTTGGAGATTCTGCTCATCCTGCCGCTCGTCTACTACATCTTCGACTACGCCACCAACGTCTATACCACGCTCTTCCACTCGGGCTCGGTAGTAACCGTTGAGTTTTTGGCGTTCGCCCTCTGCGCGTTCTACCTTATGTTTCTTGCCGTCTACCTTCGCGAATACGAGGCAAAGGAAATCGCCGAGCGCGAGCGCTGGATGCTCGCGACCCGCGACAGCGCGGCCATCAAAGAGCTCGAAGCCTGGCGCCAGTCCGGACGCGAGCTCTCGGTTCTCCGTCACGACATGCGCCACTACCTGCGCGGTCTAGCGGCCCTGATCGAAGAGGGTCACACCGATGAGGCACTCGAGCGCATCGACGCGCTCTGCGAGACCAACGACCGCACCGCCGTGCGCCGCTACTGCGCCAACGAAACGGTCAACATTGCGCTCTCGTCGCTTTCCGCGGACATCAACGCGCACGGCATCACCGCCGACCTGCACGCCGCCGTGCCCGAAACCGTCCACGTGGGCGATGTCGATCTATTCAGTGTGGTATCGAACGCCCTGGACAATGCCATCGCCGCGGCGAGCGCCGCCCCCGAAGGCAAGCGGTTTGTCGACCTGGACCTTCGCTACGAAGACGGTCAGCTTCTATTGCTGGTTTCCAACACGTTTGGCCGTGCGCCGCACATGGTCGACGGCATGCCCGTGGCTCAGCACACTGGGCACGGCTTTGGCACCAAGAGCATTATGCTTGCCGTCGAGCGCATGAACGGCAACTGCCAGTTCCGCATTAACGGCGACCGGTTTGAGCTGCGCGCCGTGATGTAGGGGCTGCCGCCAACCTCGCTACAGCGGTGCAGCCGCCGGGGTCAGCTGCTTAATGTAGGCCCACATGCGCTGCTTGGCGGCCTTGTCGGTGAGCGCCGCCTCAAAACCGTCGAGCGCCAGCACGCGGCGCCCCTGCACATGGGCGACCAGGCCGGGCTTGAGCATGGCGGTGTCAAAGTCATCAATTGCCACAAGCATATCGGCATAGGTCTCGCGCATGACATCGGCCGCACTGTTGTCCAGCAGCAGCACCGCCTCGGGGTCCAAGGTCTCCAGCGCCTCGCGGAACAGGTCGCACGTCAGGGCCTCGCCCGCCGCGACCGCTCCGTCGCCCGCGCCGGCGACGCTTGCCAGCACACAAAAATCCTCGGGGGCATATCCGATGGCACCGAGCGCCTTGCGCAACGCGGCGCCATCCGCGCCGGCGGCCAGCTCGCCGCCCGAGCACTCGGCTTCATCCAAATCGCCTTTGACCAGCACAATCGGCGAGCACGCGTTGCCCGCGATACGCACACCGCGATCTGCAAGCGACGCGAGCTCCTGCTCGGTCGCCTGAGCGATGGCTTCTTTTTTCTGGCTTTGTGACGTGGGCATGCGCTCTCCAATCGTTTGCGTGCCCACCATTATATAAAAGAGCCGCCCGCGAGTGGTTGCTTTGCGGGCCGCTGGGTATAAGCACGGTCGTACTGAGTTTTACGCGGCCGAGCCGCGTCGTATTATGGAGGTCACCATGGCTGACATTAAGCAGATTACCCCCGAGAACTTCGGCGCTGTCGTCAACGATAGCCTGCCCGTACTGGTTGATTTTTGGGCCCCGTGGTGCGGCCCCTGCCGCTCGCTCTCGCCCATCGTAGACGAGGTTGCCGACGAGCTGGCCGGCAAGTTGGCTGTGGCCAAGTGCAACGTCGACGACAACCAGGACCTGGCCATGAAGTATGGCGTCATGAGCATCCCCACGCTGATTGTGTTTAAGAACGGCGAGGAGATCGACCGCTCAGTCGGCGCTCTGCCCAAGGCGAGGCTGCAGGCGCTGCTGGAGAAGCATCTGTAATACGCTTGTTACTTACCCGCCGTCCATGAGCGGTTTTGTACCGCTCGCCGGACTGCCGGGTGCGGCGCGTGCGACCACGGATAGTAT
>CAUDYH010000099.1 GCA_958453575.1 uncultured Collinsella sp. | reverse complement strand
ATTGGCAGGGCAGGGAGTGGGCTTATCTCGGTATCACGCCTCGCATTGTGGCGGAAGCATTTCTTGATGAACCTGGAAGAGCGACTCCGACTGATTACAAATTCTATTGTTTTGACGGTAAGGCAGCTCTTGTTCAGACGGACGCCGATCGTTTCACTAATCATGAAATGCAGTACTTTTCTACTGAATGGGAGCAGCGTGGCGATATCGACCATGAGGTATCTGAGCATGAGCCTACTGTAAAGCCCGAGAACTACGAACTTATGCTTGAGCTTTCCGAGAAACTCTCTGATGGTTTCCCTCACGTGCGGGTTGACTGGTACAACATTAGCGGTAAACCTTACTTTGGCGAGATGACTTTCTATACCGGAGGCGGATACGATCCCTTCTATGCACTAGAGGAGCAACCCGATAGACTTGACCGAGAGCTTGGCGATTTGTTTGTTTTGCCAACTGTTTCCCATTTAGAAAAGTACTGCGATTGGTCTTGCCCTTCTTCTAAAAGATCTTTAGGTGCTGATAATGCCTAAAGTGTTGATGATTGGCCCGAGTCTTGATGCTATGGGTGGCATCTCCACGGTTGAAAACAACATTATGAAGTGGTCGAATCGTAACGAAGGTTCAATAGAATTCATTTCGACAACTGCTGAGGGCGGGAAGTTCAAGAAGCTCTCCATTGCCCTTGTGGCTTATATGAAATATCTCAGCAGGCTCAACGCGTGCGATCTCGTACATGTGCATATGGCGTCTCGTGGCAGCTATCGCCGAAAAAAGATCTTCATGAGGGCGGCCTTCTTTCGAAACAAACCCGTTCTTCTCCATCTGCATGGTAGCGAGTTCGGTGTTTGGTTTGACGAAGAATGTAGCGAGGCTGAGAGACGCGATATCTCGCATTCCTTTGAATGTTGCTCAAAGGTGGTCGTTCTGTCGGAGGAGTGGAAGGAATTCCTTCTAAAAAGGCACATCTGTTCCTTGGATCGTATCGTGGTGGTGCATAACGCCGTTGACGTTCCTGAGGTTAACGCTATTGATTATTCGTGCAATACGGTTTTGTTCATGGGGCGTCTTGATGCGCGCAAGAGTCCGGATTTACTTTTGCGCGCTGCTAAGCGCGTTCTTAAGACTCATCCCGATGCGCGTTTTGTCTTTGGCGGAGACGGGGATGTGCCAGCATATGAACAACTGGCGGATGAACTTGGACTTGGTGACAGGTGCAGCTTTATAGGCTGGGCTAAAGGTGAAAAAAAAGACGAAGCCTTTCGCAACAGTAGCATGTTCTGCCTTCCTTCGAAGAATGAGGGCATGCCTATGAGTGTGCTTGAGGCAATGTCGTACGGACTTGCTACCATTGCGACTCCTGTCGGGGGTATTCCACAAGTCATTACCGACGGCGTAGACGGAATTATGTTTCCAGTTGATGATGTTGATGCGTTGGCCACTAAGCTCGAGAATCTCATGAGCGATATCTCTTACAAGGAAATGATTGGAATTCAGGGACGAGCTCGCATAAAAGATGCCTTTTCCCTTACGGCGTTTATGAACCGGCTTGGCATGGTTTACGAAGATATTTGCCGGTGAGACTCGCTTTCTTGGGCGATATTGGAGACCCGTCAGACTCCGTTTCTTATTTCCAAGTTGCACATTTAGGAGCGTGACGATGGATAAGACTATTCATTACTGCTGGTTCGGAGGCAATCCGCTCTCTGAGACTGCTGTGAGGTCCTTGGCTTCGTGGGAGAAGTTTGCGCCTGGGTTTGAGGTCAAGCAGTGGAATGAGGATAACTTCGACTTCGCATCATGCTCTTGGTCAAGGGGCGCGTATGCGGCGGGCCTCTGGGCATTTGTGTCGGACTACGCTCGCTTTAAGGTCTTGTATGAGTACGGCGGCATCTATATGGATATCGGCAGCGAGCTCATACGAGACATATCGCCTCTCATGGAAAGCATTCCTTTCACTGCAATCGAAGAATCCTCGTTGACTGCCACCACCGGCTTGATTGTTGCTGTTGAGCCTCATGACCCTGTAATTCGCGCATGCGTGGAACGATATGAGTCGATGGAGTTCTCCTGTGATCCTGATTTTCTCGACAAGATCACGGTGAATGAGGTATTCACTGCTGAGCTTCAAAAAATCGGCTTTGAACGCGTAAATAAAGAGCAGCATTTCGGTGGCTGGCTTGCCTTGGACTCCAAAGCGTTCAACCCCGTTTACGGTTTCGGCGGTTATCACATCAAGCGTGAAACGTACAGCATCCATCACTCTTCGGGAAGCTGGGTTGAGCCCAAATATCGCATCAAGCGGAAGGTTGTGCGTAAGTGTTCCCCTTTCATTGGGCGAAGGCTTTCGCAGATTTTGGGTCGAATTCTCATGGAGCTTAGTGACGGTGGCTTGGTTGTAGGAACTAAGAGAATCTTTGGCGTTGTTCGCGAAAAGATTGCTAGAGGAGAGAGAAGTTAGAGTGGACGTATTCGCTAAAGATACTTATCACTATTTCGGTACGCAAGGCGTAAAGCTCGGCCGGTTATTAGGTGATTTTGGCTACCGCTATGTTTTCTATCTAAGGATGTGTCAGGCAGGGGGTTTGCGAAAACTCCTCTTCACGCTTCCGAGGAAACATCTTTCCAGGAAGTGTGGACTCGAGATTTCGCCATCAACTCAAATTGGTGAAGGCTTCTACATTGGTCACCCTTACGGCATTACTGTAAACGCCGGCGCGAAGTTCGGCCGTAACGTGAACATCCATAAGGGATGCACCATCGGCCAAGAAAACCGTGGCCATAGAAAGGGCGTCCCTACGATTGGTGACCGCGTATATCTCGGAATTAACTCGACGGTTGCAGGTAATGTGACCATTGGAAACGATGTCTTTATTGCCTCCAATACCTTTGTTAACCAGGATATTCCCGATCATTCGATAGTCATTGGCAACCCGTGCAAGATTATCGAAACCGATAACGCTACTGAAGGTTACATCATCAATTTGGTTTAACGAGCTTGCGAATAGTTAGGCGGTAAGATATTGAAACGCATAGGCATCCTCACATTTTCGAATACCGTAAATTATGGTGCTTCGCTACAAGCATGTGCTCTGCGCAGGACCGTGATGTCGTTGGGCTGCGACTGCGAAGTGCTCAATTACAGCAATAAGGAACTCGATGATCGAGAGTTGGGTACGTGCTTCTCGTTCAATCCTTCGGATGCCGTTCGCTATTTCCTTCGCAGGGGTTTTGAGCGCCAGAGGCTTAATTCGTTCAGTCGATTTGCTAAGCGCAATCTAAGCCCTACGGGAAAGCTGGATAAGCAAGCTCTTATTGATAGAGCCAAGAGCCTCGACTGCGTCCTCATTGGCAGCGATCAGGTTTTCAATCCTCGGGTTAATGGGCATGACCCAGTCTTCTTGGGTGAAGGCATCGCTGAAGTTACAAAGGTCGCGTCTTATGCTGCCAGTCTGGGAGATGCGACGGCGGAATCCATTTTGGCATGCGATGAAGGCGCGGCCGACAGGCTGGCAAAGTTCACTGGTCTTTCCGTTAGGGAACCGAGCTCTATGGAGGTCCTTAGCGAGATGGGGCTCGAATCTGTATTTATGCCTGATCCGACCCTGCTTCTTACGGGCGATGACTGGTCGGCGTTAGCCTCAGATGACGGCTTGGATACGATACCTCAATCCTATGTTCTGCTTTATACGCTTAACTCTGAGCAAAAACTCGTGGATCGAGCTAGGAAGATCGCCAGCGAGCTCGGCGTTCCTGTCGTCTGCATTCATTACAACACGAAGAAATTCCCCGGCATGATTAACGTGAGGGGTATCGGTCCGGCTGCTTTCTTGAAGCTTGTTAGTGAGGCGTCGTTTGTTTGCACGGACTCCTTCCACGGCGCCTGCTTCTCCATGAATTTCAATAAGTCGTTTGTCGTTAAAACGTCGGACTCCGCCGTTCAGAGTAACGTCAGGATTACAGACCTGCTCGCACGTTATGGAATTGAGGGTTGTCTGTATCGAGACGAGGTCGTTATTTCGGCTGTTGACTATGGTCATGCAAACCAGACCCTCTCACATGACCGTGATACAGCGCGTGCCTTTATCGCTCGCTGCATTGGATTGTAGGTGTCGTTTCTGGCTTATGTTTGCAAAGAATACTTTTTGGAACTTGGTCTACCAGTTGACCGCTATCGTTGCCGGCTTCCTCGTCCCAAGGGCGATTATTGGCGTATATGGATCCGAGGTTAACGGTCTGGTGACCTCTCTAACTCAGTTTATTGGTTATTTCGCACTTGTCGAAGCTGGTATTTCTGGTGCGGCGACCTTCGCTCTATATAAGCCTATTGCTAAGGGCGACTGGGATGGGATTAACGTCGTGGCTTCGGCCTCGAAGGTCTTTTATCAGAAGTCGGGCATGTTGTTTCTTGTCTTGCTGGTTGGCCTTTCGGTCGTTTATCCCATATTTGTCTCGGTAGGTTCGCTTGCGCCTTGGGAGATCATGGTGCTTACCTTCCTGTTGGGTGCCAAGATCGTCGTGGATTTCTTTTCCCTCGCCAAGTACCAAGTTTTCCTTACCGCCGATCAAAAGAACTGGCTCATTCAACTCGCATCGACGGTCTTCACGCTGGTTAACACGGCCGTCATTTTCTTGTTTGCCTATCTCCATGCTCCTGTTGTCGCTGTCTATGCGTTGGCTCTCTCTGCGGTTTTTGCGCGCAGCCTGATTCTCGCTCTGTATACACGCCGCCATTATCCGAAGCTCAATTGCAAGGTTGATTACGGTGACTATCAGCTACCCCAGAGATGGGATGCGTTGTTTCTCCAAATCTTGGGAGCCGTTCAGTCGGGCGCGCCCGTTATTTTGGCGACCTTCCTCTGTGGGAGCATGAGTGAAGTTAGCGTTCTTGCTGTTTACATGCTCGTATCTACGGGGCTACAGATGATTCCGAATGTCCTTGGTACAGGGCTTCAGGCGCTCTTTGGTCGACAGATTGCTGAGGGAGACTACGAGGGTCTTCGGTCTTCCTATAAGCCATATCGAGCGCTTGTGTACGCAGTCTCCGCTGTGGCATGCGGATGTGCTTTTTCATTGATTATGCCGTTTGTTGATTTGTATGCAGGCGGGTTTCACGATGCAAATTACCACAATGTCCTGCTCGGTTTCCTCGTCGTCCTAAATGTTTTTCTCTATCATGGCAAGTCGTCCCAGGGCCTACTTGTAATTGCTGCTGGCATGTACCGTGAGACTAGGGCGCAGACCTGCTTGCAGGCTGCAATCATTATCGTCTTGGGTATCCCACTCACAATGCGTTTTGGGGTCGTCGGCACAATTGCTGCGTCCTGCGTATCCAATCTATACCGCGTGATTGACCTTTTGCTCTACGAGCCTCGTAAAATCTCGAAGGACTCTCTTTCGAGTTCGTTTTGGTCGTTTGGCGTGTATGTATTACAGACCGTTCTCGTGGCCATGCCTGGCTATCTACTGTCTTGCTTCGCTGGAAGTTGGACAGGATGGATTGCGGTCGCCATCGGTCTTGTCATTTGGGGCGCAGTCGCCGCATGCGCGACGCTCTATATCTTCGACAGGCCTAGCTATAGTTCGATTATTGGTCGTTTTATGAGGATTAAATAGGATGAATTATTTCAGCGCGTCTAGGGCCGGTGTTGAGTCTTGCTCTGAGTTAG
>CAUDYH010000098.1 GCA_958453575.1 uncultured Collinsella sp. | reverse complement strand
GGTCATGCCGCCGAAGTTGAAAGGCAGATTGCCGCTCTGGCGGGTTTGCAGCGTCAACCGGTTACGCGGTTTGGTAAAACCGCGTAACTAAACCAACTTAAAGCCCTTGCGCTTGCCCACGGAGAGGGTGTCGCCCAGCTTGAGGGCGCTCGGATCGATGTTGTAGCTCTTGGAAGCCACAGCCTTGCCGTTGATCTTGACGCCGCCGCCGTCGATGTCGCGGCGGGCCTGACCGGCGCTGGCCGAAAGGCCCAGGTCCTTGAGCAGGCCAGCGAGGTAAATCTGGCCCTCGTCGTTGACGGTCAGCTCAACGTGCTTCTCGGGGAAGTCGGCAAGCTGGCCCTCCTTGAACACACGGTCGAACTCGGCCTGAGCCTCGTCGCCGGCGCCAGCACCGTGGTAGGTGTCGCACAGGTCGCGGCCTAGAGCGCGCTTGAGCTCGTAGGGGTCGGCGGAGCCATCGGCCAGGGCGGCATCGATCTTGTCGACCTCGGCCGGGGTGAGCGAGCTGGCCAGACGATAGTACTTGCCGATCATCTCGTCGGGAATGGACATGGTCTTGCCGAACATATCCTTGGGAGCATCGGTCAGGCCGATGTAGTTGCCGTAGGACTTGGACATCTTGCGCACGCCATCGGTGCCCTCGAGCAGCGGCATGGTAAGCGCGATCTGCGGCTCCATGCCCATCTTCTCCATGAGCTCGCGACCGGCGAGCAGGTTGAAGAGCTGGTCGGTGCCGCCCATCTCCACGTCGGCCTTGATCTGAACGGAGTCGAAGGCCTGCATCACGGGGTACAGGAACTCGTGCAGGGCGATCGGCGTCTGAGACTGGTAGCGCTTGGTAAAGTCGTCGCGCTCAAGGATGCGGGCGACGGTGAACTTGGAGCACACCTGCAGCAGACCGGCCAGATCCATCGAAAGGATCCAGTCGCCGTTGTGCACAATGGTGGTCTTCTCGGGATCCAGGATCTTCATGGCCTGGCTCACGTAGGTCTCGGCGTTGGCCTCGATCTGCTCCTGCGAAAGCTGCGGACGCGTGGAGTTCTTGCCCGAGGGATCGCCGATTAGCGCGGTGCCGTTGCCGATGATAAGGGTGACGTTGTGGCCCAGGTCCTGGAACTGACGCATCTTGCGCAGGGGCACGGCATGGCCCAGGTGCAGGTCGGGGCTGGTGGGATCGACGCCGAGCTTGATGTTGAGGGGCTCGCCCTTCTCAAGCTTCTTGCGAAGGTCGGCCTCGGGGACGATCTGCGCTGCACCCGAGGTGATGATACGCATTTGCTCGTCAACAGACAGCATTGGGTATCCTCCTTTTGCTATAGCACCCTCACCGGATACGGCGGTGCTGGAAGTTCATAAACCCACTAATAATAACCAAAACAGCGCGACGCGGCACCTACGACAGGAAAATCCTCGTCCTGCCGCACGCGTCGATAACGACCGGCAAACGCGTGCCGTCACGTTCGACCAAAAAGCGCGCCTGCTGACGGCGCGAGCAGTCACGGCAACGGACCTGCCCCGTTGCATCCGTGGCGCAGGCGCCCTCGGCAGTCAGCAAGCAGTGCTCGCACACCATGATCTCGGGACGGTCGGCATCGACAGGCCCCAAGACACCGGGGCAAGCGGCAAGCTCGGCAACACGCTCCGCATCATTGCCGAGCAACTCGGCCGACAAGCACACCCGCCCCGCACCGAGTCCGCGCAGCCAGGTAAGCGTGGCCCGATTGGCACAGAACACCGGCGCCGCCACGTCAAACGTTGTGCCCAGCTCGCTGGCCATCGCCACTTGTCCCAGATTGCGGCAGACGACGCGCCCGGCACGCTGCATAAGCGCCCGAGTCCGCTCGGCGTCGCCCGCGCGGCACACTTCGTCGAGCACCACCGTTGTATCGGACAGATCTCGCTCATCGCGCGGACCCACATCCATCAGCTCCCAGGCAAAGACCATACGAGCAAAATCCTCGCGCTTTACCGGCCCCGCCGACCCCGCCAACTCCGTCGACGCGCCGCCATCCACCGCAGCGTCCTCAAAGGGCAGCACCTCAACGGCACGCGCAACGGGCGCAATCGCATCCGCCTCGGCCCGCATGCGCTCCAACACCGCCGTCGTCTGATCCAACACGCCGGCGCTGCGAATCAGATAGACCTCGCAGCCCGCGTCCACCTTACGCTTGCAATGCACGACGACGCGCTTCCCCGCTGCGGCATCCACCGGGCAGGGCACCTGCGGCCAGCGCTTGGGCACATCGGGACGCGCGTCGACACCCGGATAGAACCGAATCTCGAGCGTGTCACCCGCCGCCACGGCGGCATCGAGCTCAACGGTCACCTCTTCGTGGCCCACAGCGACCAAGCGCCCCACGCGCACGCCCTGGTTGATCGCGCGCTCAAAGCTCATGAGCTCGGCACCCGAACGCCCTCGCAGGTACGCATCGGTAAACCCACGGTTAAACGACCTTCCCAGCTCGCGTTCAAGCTCTTCCACGGCACCGGAGTCCCACGCGCCGTCGCACAGCATATCGAGTGCCCGACGCCACACCCTCACCACGTTGAATACGTAATCGGGATTCTTCATGCGTCCCTCGATCTTGAGCGATGCCACGCCGGCGGCAACAAGCTCGGGCAGGTGCGCGATACCCAGATAGTCACGCGGACAAAGCAGGCGGTCTCCCTCGACGGCAACAACACTCTGCCCCGCCTCGTCCACTAGGTCGTACGCCAGACGGCACGGCTGCGTGCAGTCGCCGCGCATCGCCGAGCGCCCACGCCGCAGGGCCGAGAACTCGCACGCCCCCGAATAGCCGATGCAAATCGCACCGTGGCAGAATACCTCGATGGGCACGCCCGTGGCACATAGCGCCGCAATCTCGTCGACCGTCAGCTCGCGTGCCGTCGTCACGCGCTCGACCCCCAGTTCATCGGCGGCAAGCCGCACGGCACCCTCGCTATGAGCGCCCGCCTGCGTGGACAGGTGAATCTCGACCCCGGGAATCGCCGCGCGCAGCGCGCAGGCCAACCCGGCATCGGCGACAATCAGAGCATCGGCGCCCAGCTCCAGTGCATGAGCTCCCAACGCCACCGCGTCGGACAACTCATCGTCAAACACGAACACGTTGAGCGTTACGTACACATGCACGCCATGGGCATGCGCCACGGCGCAGCCGCGCGCAAACTCGTTATCCGTAAAGCCATGGGCGCTCACACGGGCGTTAAAGCCGCCCAACCCCGCATAGATGGCATCGGCACCCGCGGCGATAGCCGCAAGCATCTGGTCGAGTCCGCCCGCCGGCGCCAGCAGCTCGGGCAGCGCCGCACCGGCAGCATCCAATCCAGTCTCGTATTGTCCGCTCGGCCCCATCGTCCGAATCGCCATCGACAAACTCCTTACCAAGGTATGCATTCACTCTGAAAAATGCCGTCTTCCAGCATACACGAGGCCTCGCGCGCCCCGTTTGGTTTATCGTGTAATAACTTATGTCCATCCTGCCCCGACGGCACATCCACCGTCTGGCACGACATACCTGGAGGTCAATATATGGGTCCTCGCCAACGACAGGGACACAGCCGTTCAAAGACGCACGCCCTGCCCATAATCCTGCTCTCGTTTTTGGGCTTTCTGCTGATTGCGGGCGTGGCGTTTGGCATCGGCATGGTCGGTAACGTCAACCGCTGGCTGTCCGATCTGCCCGACTACACCGACGCCAACGCGTATCTGGTGAGCGAGCCCACCGAGATCGTCGACTGTAACGGCAACAAGATCGCGAGCTTCTACACGCAAAACCGCAAGTCTATCACCAAGGACGAGGTCTCCCCCTACGTGCTGCAGGGCACCGTTGACGTCGAGGACGAGCGCTTCTACGAGCACGGCGGTATCGACCTGTGGGGTATCGCGCGTGCTGCGGTGGCAACCCTCGGCGGCGGGCACGAAGGCGCCTCGACGATCACCCAGCAGCTTGTGCGCAACACCATCCTGCAGGAGGAGCAATTCGACTCGACCATTGAGCGTAAGGTGCGCGAGGCCTACATCGCCATCAAGATGGAGGACATGTACTCCAAAGACGAGATCCTCATGATGTACCTCAACACCATCTATTACGGCCACGGCGCCTACGGCATCGAGGCCGCAGCCGAGACCTATCTGTCCAAGAGCGCCGCCGACCTCACCCTGAGCGAGGCCGCGCTGCTCATCGGCCTTCCCAACTCGCCCTCGCAGTACGACCCCACGGTCAATCCTGATCTGGCACTGTCCCGTCGCAACAAGGTCCTTGACAACATGTTGCGCCTGGGCCACATCACCCAGGAGGAGCACGATGCCGCACAGGCCGAGCCCATCACCCTCAACGTGACCGAGATTTCGGGCAGCGGCGTCGACGTATACTCGCAGCCCTACTTTGTCGCCTATGTTAAGCAGCTGCTGGAGCAGGAGTTCTCGACCGACGTGCTCTTTAAGGGCGGTCTGACCGTCAAGACCACCATCGACCCCACGATGCAGCAGGTGGCAGAAAATGCCGTCCGCGAGCAGCTCGACACGCTCTCGCTCGACGGCCTGGACATGGGCATGGTCGTCGTCGATCCCAAGACCGGCTACATCAAGTGCATGGTGGGCGGCTACGACTACAACGCCGACGAGAACCATGTGAACCACGCTACGGCGAAGCGCCCCGTGGGCTCCACGTTTAAGGCCTTTACGCTGGCAACTGCCATCCAAAACGGCATGAACCCCAACGTCACCCTCAACTGCAACTCGCCGCTCAAGGCCAAGGGCACCACGACCGAGGTCCAAAACTACGGCAACCAGAGCTATGGCAACATCACGCTTAAGCAGGCGACGGCATACTCCTCCAACACCGGCTACATCCAGGTGGCGGAAGCCGTCGGCAACAGCAAGATCATCTCGCTCGTCAAAAAGCTCGGCATCGATCCCGCCAAGGACAACATCGAGGACGTTCCCGTCATGACCCTCGGCACCGGCTCGATCTCGCCGCTCGAGATGGCCGCCGCCTACGCGACGTTTGCCAACGGCGGCTACTATCGCCAGCCGATCGCCATCACCGAGATTGACTCTCGTACCGGTTCGGTGCTGTACCAGCACACCGACAATCCCTCACAGGTACTTACCGAGGGCGAGGCCGCCGCGGTCACCGATGTTCTGTCCGGCGTCATGAAGGGCGGCGGTACGGGTGCTGTCGGCGCCCTGAGCGTTAACCAGCCCTATGCCGGCAAGACGGGCACCACCGACAACACCACCAACCTGTGGTTCTGCGGCTATACCCCGCAGCTGGCGTGCGCCCTGTGGACCGGCTATTCCGCGGGCGAGATTCCCATCCAAAAATACGGCACAGACCTGCTGGGCGACAGCACCAACCTGCCTGTCTTTAAGCGGTTTATGAACACCGTTCTGACCGGTACCGAGCGCGAGGAGTTTGCGACCGGAACGGCGCCCACCTACAAGAACAACAGCGTCTGGAAGTTCTACGGCACCAACAACACCAAGAAGACGGAGAACGACGACAAGGACGAGAACGAGGACGAAGAGGAAACCACCACAACGACTACCACGACGACCACGACCACCGAGACCACGGGCGGCGACACCACCGGCGGCACCGGTACGACCGGTGGCTCGACGGGCGGCTCCACTGGTGGTTCGACCGGCGGCGATGGCGGC
>CAUDYH010000097.1 GCA_958453575.1 uncultured Collinsella sp. | reverse complement strand
CGGCACCCAGACGCTGATGGCGCGCCTCGAGCACATCGGCCAACTCCGTCATAGCCGGCGCCACCGATTCTGCCGCCGCCGTGGGCGTGGAGGCGCGTCGGTCGCTCACCATGTCGCAAATCGAGGTATCGGGCTCATGGCCAATGCCGGTCACCACGGGCACAGGACAAGCCGCCACCGCGCGGGCAAGCTCCTCGTCATTAAAGGTCATGAGGTCCTCAAAGGAGCCGCCGCCGCGCACCAGCAAAATACAGTCGGGCGCCGGCGTAATGGAAGCGGCGCGGCGCAAGCCCTCAATGAGCTCGGCCGGCGCACCCTCGCCTTGGACCTTGGCGCCCACGCAAACAAGCTCGACGAGCGGGTTGCGACGGCGCAGCGTACGCTTGACGTCGTCGATTACCGCACCGGAAAGCGAGGTGACGGCCGCCACGCGTGAGCAAAACACCGGAATGCGGCGTTTGCGGGACTCGTCCATCAGGCCCTCGCGGCGTAGCTTTTCGGCCAACTGCGCCACCTGTTGACGCAGCAGACCCTCCCCCGCCAGCGAAAACGAGCGAGCGACAAAGCTCATGCGGCCCGTGGCCTTATAGAGATTGAAGCTGCCCTTAAAGCTCACCTGCATGCCGTCACGCAGATCGAAGGTACGCTTGAGATAGGCGCCCTTCCAGATGATGCAGTCGACGGCGGCCGAGTCGTCTTTACTCTGGAAGTAGCAGTGGCCACTTCGGGCATTGGGACCACGGAAACCCGTGACCTCGCCCAGGACGATCAGTTGCGGAATAGCATCGAGCGCACCGGCGGCGATCTCTACCGCCTGGCTCACGCTGAGCTCTTTACGCTCCTGCTCGTCCGAACCGTCGAACTCGGCGGAAACGCTATTGCCGGTTAGATTCCAACCTGCCACGCAACCTCCTTTCGTTATCGTGCACAAAGGCTCTGGCCCTGCGCAAATTCAAGTCCAACACATAGTACGGGGACACAAATCCCCGCGGCGCCCAGCGACCCAATTTGTTATCGGTTGGAGTTTCTGTTGTAGCGAGCCATAAGATAGAGCAGCTGAATAATCGAGGTGAGTGCCGCCGCCACGTAGGTAAGCGCGGCTGCCGTCAAGACCTTCTTGGCACCGTTGACCTGCTTGGAGCTCATACCCGACTGCTCAATATACGCCACGGCGCGCCGACTGGCGTCAATCTCGACCGGCAGCGTAACGAACTGGAACAGCACGCTAAACGAGAAGAAGATCAGCGCGAGGGTCGTGAGTCCCGCGATGTTCATAAACAGGCCCATGAGCAACACGATGGTCCAAGTGTTCTGGGTAAAGTTGACGACCGGCACGAGGGCGGTGCGTACCTTCATCATGGTATAGCCGCTTTGACGCTGAGCGGCATGGCCTGCCTCGTGACAAGCGACAGCAACGCTTGCGACCGAGCCGCCCGAACGGTTGGAATCCGACAGATACAGATTGTTGTCCTGCGGGTTGTAGTGGTCGGTAAGCTCACCAGCGACGCCCTTGATACCCACGGCATTGCAGCCGTTGGCGTCGAGCATGCGGCGCGCGACCGCAGCGCCCGTGTCGCCGTCCGAGCGAACCTTGGACCACGTCTTGTACGTCGAATTGATATAGTTCTGTGCGGCAAGGCCAAGCACCGTGCAGACAAGCACAACCAGCAGGTACAGCGGGTCGATGCCAAAGCCGTATCCATAGTAGTAGGGCATACGAATTCCTCCGAATCGAGTTACACGTTGGAGGCATTCTACCCACTCAGCAGACTAGGCTTCCCTATAACAACTCAATCTTTCCGTCCTTCACGGTGAGCCCCATATTGCCGGAAAGCAGATCGTCCAGGCGCGAACCCACAAGCTCAAAACGCCAGCCTTCGCGCAGGGGGCTTTGCTCAGGATGCTCGATGTAATCGGCCAGGTCATCGCGCGAGGCAATGACCGAGGTCGCCACCCCCGAGCGCTCGGCAACCAAGCGAATAAGCGCATACATCAGGTCCGTCACGCTCTCAAGCTCCGGCGAAATCTGGCGATGCCCGCGCACCATGAGCGGCAGGCGATCGTGCGGGCAGCTCGCACCGCGCTTGATGGCCATGAGCGCGCCGTCCACGTCGCGCTCCCCCAACTGGTCGGTACCGCGAATGCTACGGAACTCCTCAACGCGCACGGGATTGCGCTTAACGAGCGCCAGCAGCGTATCGTCGGACATGACCCACTTGCGCGGGATGTTGCGGCGCTCGGCGCGGTCCTCGCGCCAGGCGGCGAGCTCGCGCGCGATGCCCAACTGGTGACGGCTGCACGAATTGATGCGTTTGACCTTACGGAACGCCTCGTGGCGATCGGCGCGATAGTGCGACTCGTCAGCCAGCGGGCGCAGCTCGTCGAGCACCCAGTCCACGCGGCCCAGCTCGCGCAGGCGGCTCATCATCTCGGTAAAGGCGACGATCAGGTACTTGACGTCATCGATCGCGTACTCGATCTGTTTGTCGGTCAGCGGGCGACGCGACCAGTCGGTCAGCGACTCGGTCTTGGGCAGCGAGACGCCGCAAAACGTCTGCACGAGCGCGCCGTAGGAAATCTGCTGGCGTTCGCCCAAAAAGGCGGCGGCCACCTGCGTGTCAAAAATCGGACGCGGCAGCACGCCCACGGTATGGAGCATAACCTCCATATCCTGCGAGCAGGCGTGGAAGACTTTGGTCACGCTCTCGTCGGCCATAAGCTCGGCCAGCGGCGACAGGTCGTCGATCACCAGAGGGTCGACCGCGACGCTCTCGGCAGGGGTGGCAATCTGAACCAAACACAGGCGCGGATGGAACGTGCGCTCGCGCAAAAACTCGGTATCGACGGCAATCGCGTCAAACTCACGGGCGCGCTGGCAAAAGTCGAGTAGAGCCTGATGTGTGGAAATGTACATATCAACCCATCGAATAAGGTTAGGCCCGAAAAACACGGGTAGGATATCGGCATTGCCTTACAACTATACTCGGTTAGTCACAGAACGGGAACGTAAGTATGCGCTGCCTTATCATCCACAACCCGGCATCGGGCCCCAGCTCAGATGAAATCTACGCATTCACGCACGCCCTCGCGCAAGGCGGCGACGAGGTCGTGATGCGCTTTATCGGCGATGGCATGGAGCCCGAGGACGCCGTGGCAGACGTGCGCGAGTTTGATCGCGTGGTCGTTTCGGGCGGCGACGGCACCGTCTCCAACGTGCTCGATCAGATGCGCGGATGCGGTGTCCCCACGCTCATCTTCCCCTCCGGTACGGCCTGCCTGTTCTTCAACAACATCGGCAATGCCCCTGAGGCGGCGGCGCTCGCCAAGGCCTGCCGTGCCGGTCGCACGGTCAAAGTCGACATGGGCGAGCTCTTTTGGCTCGACGAGGACGGCAACGAGAAGCGCCACGGCTTTATCATCATCGCCGGCTCGGGCTTCGACGCCGAGATCATGATGAAGGCCGCTCCCACCAAAAACGACATCGGCGAGATCGCCTACTTCCTCTCTGCGCTCGCCACGCCCAACCCCACGGTGGCGCACTTTACGATTGAGCATGACGGCATTGTCGAGGAGCTCGACGGCATCTGCTGCATGGCCGGCAACACCTCGGTCATCCAAAACGACATCAACCTGTTCCCCGACTGCCGCATGAACGATGGCATGGTCGACATTGCGGTCATAGAACCCGTGCGCACCGTGCAGCTGCTGCCTACTGTGATCACCGCTGCGCTTGACCCCGCCGGCAAGGTACTCGGGCGCCCGCAGTTCAAGATCATCCAGACCAAGGAAGCCAAGATCACCTGCACCCCGTCGCTGGGCATGCAGTTCGATGGCGAGATTATCTCCAGCAATTCGGGCGTCTTTGGAGCCCGCGCGCTTCCGCAATGCCTCGACCTCATCGTCGACGAATTCTCACCGCTCGGAAAATAGGAGGACCCCATGAACGACAATCCCCTGATCGGCTTTATTGTCATCGTCTTGGCCATGCTCGTCGGTTACGCCATCAACGTGATTCACCGCCGAAAGAAGTAAATCCACATTGGTATGATATTCATCCAGTTATGGCCTCTCCCGCTGTTTATGCATTCGTCAAACAGCGGGGGATTTTCATTTCGGGCATTCCCAGCTACTTTATTCGGCTACAGTAATTACAGGGCGTCTTTATTAAAGTAAAGCTGCAAACTGAGTACGATTAACCGCTCATCGCATATTTCATCACGCTTATCGAGTAAGTTTCTTTCATAGATGAATATTGTTTCCAGTTCGTTACGCTAATGAGGTGTCTTTATTGGCTGAAGCCCTCTGGCGACAGAGGGCTTTCGCACGCTGGGAGGGAAAATGAGGAAAACTCGCCCCGTCAACGCGCTCAAGAAGCTAGGCATAGGCCTCGCCTTTGGAGCTGCGACCATCATGTCCATGCCGACATCTGCGCTCGCCTGCACGCAAATGTACATGGGCAAAAACCTTACGGCCGACAACAACACGTACTATGGTCGCGCCGAGGACTTTGGCCCGCGCTACCTCAAGCACTTTGGCATTGAGCCGTCGCATGCCCCCGGGTATACCTACGGCTCAGACGAGTCCGGCTTCTCATACAGGTCGACCAAGACTACATATCGTTATAGCTACGTGCGCGATCATCCTTCGCAGTGGCACGGGCGCTATGATGCCTACTCTGAGGCAGGCATCAATGAGAAGGGCGTGTCCTGCTCCGCAACGCTGACCACCAACATGAACGATAAAGCCGCCAAGGCAGACCCCCTGACCGACACTGGCATTGGCGAGTATAGCTACGGCAGCGTTATCTTAGGCGAAAGTGCCAAAGCACGTGAGGGTGTCGAGCTCCTCGGCAAGATCATCGACGAGCAGGGCGCCAACGGCAACGATCAGATTATCATCGCCGACAGCAACGAGACTTGGCTGTTTGCCGCACTTTCCGGCCACCAGTGGATCGCCATGAAGCTCGCCGATGACGTCGCCTCACTCAACCCCAACATCGGCGGACTCAATTACGATGTCAACCTTGATGACACCGAGAACTGCCTCCACTCCGAGGGCATCCAGACCATGCCCGAGAAAAATGGCTTCGCCGAGTACACCGACGGCAAGTTCGACGTTGCCAAGACCTATGGCAAAAGCGTCGCCGATTCCGGCGTTCATCAGTGGACTCGCTATGTCCAGGGCCGCGATTACTTCATGGCCCCGTTGACCAAGGGCGCGGATTACGACATCGTCACGGTTAAACCGAAAAAAGGCCCCGACCAAATCGGGGCCATGGTCAGCGAGATCCAGCCCCTGTTCTTCCAGCCCGGCAAGTCCGACTGGAACACCTTTGAGATGATCCGTGCATTTGGCAACCGCGGCGAAAATGTCCCCGGCCTCAACGCCAACACCGACGGTGTCTACGCCATCGGCACCGAAAGAAGCACCGAGACCAACCTCTTCCAGATCCGTCAGGACATGGACCCCGAGATCGCGACCATTCAGTGGGAGATGCTCTCCCGCGCCGCCTACTCCGTCGCTATTCCTCTGTACTCTGCACTGCTCACCGAGGTCAGCCCCTACTTCAGCAATCAGGATGTCTCCTACGATCACTGCGAAGAGACGGACATCGTGAACAACGAGGAGCCCGAGAACTCCATCAACTACGTCCTCATGGACATTAGTTCCCTCTGCTACGAGCACCGCGAGCAGCTCGGCACCGGCGTTCGCGCCTA
>CAUDYH010000096.1 GCA_958453575.1 uncultured Collinsella sp. | reverse complement strand
CAACACGGAGCGTCTCGACGTGGAGGGCACCATCGCCAAGATCAAGACCGCCGAGTACGTGCAGCTGGCACTCGAGGGCCGCGAGCACGAGGCGGTGCAGTAGGGTGCGCGTCCTCGTCACCGGCGCGAGGGGCTTCGTCGGCAGGAACCTCTGCTGCGCGTTGAAGAACATCCGCGACGGCAAGGATTGCCGTGCCAAATACCAGCCCCTCCTTCCCCTTGAGGTCATGGAGTACGACATCGACTCCGCCCCGGAGGAGCTCGACGGGTACTGCTCCCGCACCGACTTCGTCTTCAACCTTGCGGGCGTCAACCGCCCCAAGGACCTGGCGGAGTTCATGGAGGGCAACTTCGGGTTCGCCTCCACGCTGCTGGACACGTTGGAGCGCCACAGCAACACTTGCCCCGTCATGCTCTCCAGCTCCGCGCAGGCGAGCCTGTCGGGACGCTTCGAGGGCTCCGTGTACGGCGAGTCCAAGCTGGCGGGGGAGGGCCTGTTCAGGGAGTACTCGGAGCGCACCGGCGCCCCGGTGCTCATCTACCGCTTCCCCAACCTCTACGGCAAGTGGTGCCGCCCGCGCTACAACTCCGCCGTGGCCACCTTCTGCGACGCCATCGCGAACGGCCGCCCCTATACCGTGAACGACCCCAGCGTGGAGCTGGAGCTCCTCTACATCGACGACCTGGTCGACGAGATGCTGGGCGCGCTGCTCGGCGAGGAGCACCGCTGCGGATACGAGGGCCTCGAGCGCGTCGACGGTGACGGGTTCTGCTACGCCCCCGAGACCGACGTGAAGACCCTGGGCGAAATCGTCTACCTGCTCGACAGCTTCCGCGACAGCCGCGAGACGCTGTCGGTGCCCGACCTTTCGGAGGGCTCCTTTTCCAAGAAGCTGTGGAGCACGTTCCTGTCCTACTACGAGCCGGGGCACTTCGCCTATAGCCTGAAGCCCAACTCCGACGACCGAGGCTCGTTCACCGAGTTCCTGCGCACGCCGGAGCGCGGCCAGGTGTCCATCAACGTGAGCAAGTCCGGCATCACCAAGGGCAACCACTGGCACATGAGCAAGTGGGAGAGGTTCCTGGTGGTCTCCGGCACCGCGTCGATCAAGCTGAGGAAAGTAGGGGAGGATGCCGAGGGGAACCCGTTCCCCGTCGACGAGTACATAGTTTCTGGGTCTGACATGCGCGCCGTGGAGATGATCCCGGGCTACACGCACTCCATAACCAACCTGTCCGACACCGAGGACCTCGTGACGGTCATGTGGGCCAACGAGCCCTTCGACCCCGAGAACCCCGACACCTACTACGAGGAGGTCTAGCCGCATGGGCTCTTTTTCGCGGTCCCTTCTATGTTTTGGCCGCAGTGTGAAAGCGCTTCCTCGTAAAGCTATAGTTCAGCCCCTCGTTAAACGGTCTTTTGCACGGTGCGGAAAGGGTTTCTCGCTTGGAAAGCGTTGCGATTTGCAAGGCTTGGAGAACATTTCAGTCGGTAATGATGTGTCATTTGGGCCCGATACAAGAATTTGGACAACGGGCGCAGAAGTAATTATCGGTAACGATGTTATGTTTGGCCCACATATAACTCTAATCTCTGGTGATCATCGCACTGATGTCAAAGACAAGCCTATGCGAGCTGTAAGGCCAACTGAAAAATTACCCAGTAATGACCAAGACATTGTTGTTGGTAACGATGTTTGGATTGGGGCAAACGTTACGATTTTAAAAGGTGTGCATATTCCCGATGGAACAGTAATTGCTGCTGGTGCGCTCGTCGTTCGTAGCCCTTATGAAGAAAATTGCATTTGGGGGGGGGTTCCCGCACGTCTAATCGGGAGACGATTTGATGACTAGGAATAAGACGGAGTTTGGCACCTTAAGTATGTTTGGTGTTGATCCGAGCTGTTTAGGAGGCATTAGTACGCTAACGCGCATGCTTTCTTTTGAGCTAGATAGATGCGAGCAAGTTGATTTTTGCTATTTAATAACGACCAATCAGGGAAATGCCCTTCAAAAGATCCGTTGTTTTGTAAGCGCGCTCTTAAAGGCCCGAAAACGCTTTTCAACCGGCGAAGGAATTGTTCATATACACATGGCTGATAATGCGAGCGTGATCAGGTCGTGCGTTATCATATTCCTAGCTAAAAGATATCGACAGTCTGTCGTACTTCACATTCACTGTGACTTGGCAAAGATTAGATCTCGGTCCTCAAGTCATATGAAAAAGCTGATAGATTGGTCGCTATTAAAATCAGATCGCATCATTGCCCTAGGAACATATCTGAACCCCTTGTTCCAAAAATTGGATTATCCAAGTGAGCGTGTATTAATTCTTCCCAATGCCGTTTCTTGTCCAGATGAGAATTTATACACGCCGGGTCGCACTAGAGTTTTATTTCTGGGAAATATCTCTAAGGACAAGGGCGTCTTGGATTTATTGGATGCGCTCGTTCTGATCGATGACAAGCTTGACCCAGAACTAATTTTCGAGCTGTGCGGTAGGGATCACATCAAGGTTCAAGTTGAAATTGAAAAACGAAATCTTTCTCATCGTGTTAAATATCGCGGCATCGTAGAGCCCAATCGTAAGTTCTTTTCGAAATATCTTCTAAACGTGCTGCCTTCTCATCACGAGGCAATGCCATTTTCGCTTCTTGAGGCTTCAGCTTATGGGATCCCTTCTATCGCATCATCAGTCGGGTCAATCTCCGAGATTATCGATAATGGAGACTCAGGTTGGCTAGTAAATGCCCAGGACACTCAAATGCTTGCGAACACGCTCGTGAATGTGCTGTCAAATCCAGAAGCGATATCGGTTGCGGGAAGCCGTATATATAACAAGGTGCGTGAATGCTACTCATTTCAGGCGTATCTTCAAACACTATTCGCTCTATATAGGGAGTTGATAGCTTGATTTCAATGGCAAAGGCCCTAAATGCCGCCGATCAAAATATCGTCTCCGAAACAGGAATGGCGGCTAGACCAATTGTATTGATTGTTGCAACGTATATTGTGACTACTTTACTTCAAGGTGCTCTTGGCTCTATTCCTATTAATAAGATTCTTGGATTCGCTCTTGTAGTTCTACTTATATTTGAATGGGTTTCAACTCGCAGATCACATCTGTCCTATTTGGGCCTGCTCTGCTTCGTTCTTCTGTCACTCCATTCAACTCTTGTTATGATAAGCGCTTCTCAGGAGCTAAACGACTTGGTGTATCTCGCAAGCACAATGTTGATGATCTCCCTTATATGTTCGCCTAGGTTTCGAACATCTATTTTAGAAGCATTGCTCCAATATCGAACTTATATATCTGTTGTCGTAATCTTTTCATCCATGTTTCTTCTTTTACTACTTGCAACTGGCACTGGTTATGTTGTCGCATGGGGAGAAGCCCCCTACTTTAAGGGGCTATGCAATACAGAACACACTCTTGCGTCTATATGTACTCTTTTGCTTGTCCTTATTATTTTTCTCGTTCGGACTAATGGATCTAAGGCTGTATATTGCGGGTGCTCGCTTGTCATCATATATGCGACGCTGGAGACTGGCGCCCGAACGTTTCTTGTGCCAGTTCTTATTTGTTTGCTGCTACTCATTCAAAATCTATTTGCTTACAAATGGACTAAAGCTGCCTTGCTACTCCTTGTTTTATTTTTTGGAGAGGCCGTATTTCTGAAGTCTGGAATGGCTAATAAATTTGAGTTTGCTAGCGGAAATATATACGCAGACTCGCTGCTATCCGCAATTACTAATGGTAGAAACGAAATTTGGCTCACAGATATCCTGGCATGGGCTAATTCTGGTTCAATGGGCATAGCCTTTGGAAACGCTTTTTCAACAATCTATGAGCTCAATAAACGTGCGCTCAGTCTTTATATTTGGGCTCATGACGACTTGGTAATGTTGCTGTATGGATTTGGCCTAACTGGTCTTTGCCTGTATCTTGCATGCTTATGTACTTTATTTCATTCGTTGTTCGCTTCTTTAAATAAGGGTGCAGCTGCACTCCTCTCCGTTTTCATTTTATTTCCGTTGCTATTAAATGGATTTTTTCCTTACCAACATCTTGTCTTCGCATTTGTTCTTCTTTATTCAATCTGTTCGCATGAATTAATCCCTAGAAAGGATATCTGATGTCGAATAACAACTATCTGCTGACCTTTCACATGACGTGGAGCTATGGCGCATGTTTACAAGCATTTGCAACTCTAGAAGCACTTAAGAATGTTGGCTGCAAGGCGGAGATTCTCAATTTCATTAATCCTCATGAGCGAAAAGGAAATGAGACCCCTTTCCAGCTCATCAAGGATGGTGATATTAAAGCTGGCATTATAGCAGCGGCCAAAAATATCATTTTCCAGCGTGCTAAGCTGCATGCGCGCGCTTTTGAAAAATTCCATTCGAGGCTCCCTCGAACGGAACGGGTGTATACTTCGTGTGCTCAAATGGCTGATATTGAAGCTGATGCACTAATCGTCGGCAGCGATCAGGTTTGGAATCCTTTTATCACCGGCGGCATTGAGCCTGCATTTTTTCTTCAATTTGGCAAAGCAACTCGCCGTCTTTCACTTGCTTCGAGCCTCGGTAGTCATACCTATAACGAGATAGAGCAACAAGAAATTCGAGAGTTCCTTAATAAATTCGATGCGATAAGCGTGCGAGAAGCTCATGCAGTAGAGCAAATCGCGCCGTTGACGGAGAAGCCAGTATTTAGGTGTCTCGATCCGACTTTACTTCTCGATCGTGAATATTGGCGTGCTTTTTCCCAAAAGCCCGAAGGATTCAAAGGGAATGAACGATACATTCTGGTTTTCAATCTCGCGAGCAGAACCGATAAAGAAATGGAACTTTGGAAGCGTTTCTCAATAGATTCGGGACTGCCTCTTTGGCGAATCAGCAACAATACCTTTAAGGACAAGGTTTTCGATAGGCTCCTATTGGGTATGACCCCAGAGGAATTTGTTTGGCTTATTGATCACGCACAATATGTTATTACTGATTCATTTCACGGAACGGCCTTTTCAGTGAATATGGGTAAGCCGTTCGTCGCCATGGAACCCATTCGAGGAAATCGTGCCCGAATTGTTGATTTGCTTAATTTAGTTGGAATGGATAACCGCATGTTGGCTGAAAGTGCATGCGAGCTTCCTAGTATCGATTTAGACTATAGCTATGCTGAATCAGCCCTTTGCGAGGAGCGCTCTCGATGCATGGCGTGGATTAAGGGTGCCTTAAATGACTAGTAATCAGGATATTTCATGCGTGGGTAGAGCATGCACTGGCTGCGCTGCATGTTCCGATGCGTGTCCTGTCGATTCGATATCTATGGTCCCAGATGCGGAAGGCTTTGTTTATCCCTCGATAAACGGTGCATCGTGTCTTGCTTGTGGTAAATGCCTCAGAGTATGCCCTGCTGTTAACAGCTGCACGTTGAGCCCAATTTCAAATATGTATGCAGCATTTTCCAATGACCATCAATTGCGAAATGAGAGCAGTTCGGGCGGTGTATTTTCCACGTGCGCACGCTATGTTGTCGATCATGGAGGGATCGTAGTCGGGGCAGCTGTTGATTCAACTGGGCACGTTTATCATCGACTTATAACTAAGTCAAATGAAATTTCGATTCTTCAGAAATCAAAGTACGTTCAAAGCGATTGTCAGGGAATATATTGTCAAATTGAAAAATGTCTTAAATCTGGTAGAAGGGTCTTATTCTCAGGATGTCCTTGTCAGGTT
>CAUDYH010000095.1 GCA_958453575.1 uncultured Collinsella sp. | reverse complement strand
AAGGGTGAGCTTACCCTCGATACGGCTCGCGAGGTGGCAGGCAACCTGTGCAAGCTTTCACCGAGCTTTGTCTCGGTCACTTGTTCCGCTGGCGGCTCGGGTAACGGTGCCACCCCCGCCCCCATCGCACATATGATTACGAGCGAATTCGATACGCCCTCGGTAGCGCACCTCACCTGCGTTGGCCGCACACATGCCGATATCGCCGCCAAGATCGACGAGTATCGCTCGGCCGGCGTTGAAAACATCCTGGCCCTGCGCGGCGACCTGCCCGCTGGCGCGACCGAGGACGACAAGCCCGCCTCCGACTACGCCTACGCCCGTGACCTCATCCCCGAGCTCGTCGACGCCGGCTTTTGCGTGGGCGCCGCAGCCTACCCCGAGGGCCACATTGCCTGCGAGGATCTCAACCTCTCGGTCGAGCACCTCAAGCAAAAGCAAGATGCCGGCGCAAGCTTCTTTGTGACACAGCTCTTCTTTGATAACGAGTGCTTCTATCGCTTCCGCGAGCTTGCCGACAAGGCCGGCATCACTGTGCCCATTACCGCGGGCATCATGCCGTTTATGGGCAAGTCGCAGATCAGCCGCATGGTCTTTATGTGCGGCGCGTCGCTGCCCTCCCCCGTCATCAAGATCCTCGCCAAGTACGAGAACGACCCCGAGAGTCTGCAGGCAGCCGGTGTAGATTATGCTGCTCGTCAGCTTTGCGACCTTAAGGAGCACGGTGCCGACGGTCTGCACCTGTACACTATGAACCGTCCTGCAATCGCCGCGACCATTATGGAGCGCCTGGGGTAATGGAAAAACCGCACGTCGATACAACCGTTGTTGAAGTGCCGGCCGACCTTGCGTCGCCGGCGCTTTACCGTATCGACGCTGCCCACCACCCTCGTGTCGACCGTGCCGAGATGCTGCGGTATCTGGGCTACGGCGGCCAGCAGATTGAGCCCGAGCTAGCGCAGCGTATTGAGCTTGTCGTTGAGCGTCTGGAGCTGGACATTGAGCCCCGTGGCGTGCGCCGCATATTTGCCATCGATGCCACGGGCGTCGATGAACAGGGCGAGCCCTGCATTCGCCTAGTCGGCACCAACGTTGAACTGCGCGGTCGCGATATCTATCGCCACCTCAAAGACGCCCGCTTTGCCGCACTCATGGCATGCACCCTCGGCATGGACGCCGAACGCCGTCTGCGCACCACGGGAGCTCAGCAGCCCCTAGAGGGAGCCGTGCTCGACGCCGCATGCTCCGCCTACGTGGAGGCCGCCGTCGAGCAGATGGACCAGCAAGTCAAGGCTGCGGCCGCTGCACACGGGCTCGCCGGTAACTGGCGCTTCAGTCCCGGCTATGGCGACTGTCCGCTCTCGGCCCAGCGCTCGATCGTGGCTGCACTCAACGCCACGCGCCTCATTGGACTTACCGTCACCCCCACCAGCCTGCTCATGCCCACCAAGAGCGTGACCGCGGTGATCGGCCTGTTTGACGGCGAAGTCCACGACGCCCAGAGCCGCCCCACCTGCAATATCTGCCGCATGCGCGAGCACTGCCGCTTCCGCGCCGCCCACACCACCTGCTATTCCAGCCATTAGGAGCCCCCGATGTTTACTCCGCTTATCACTCATGATCTGGACGGTGCCGCGCTGGCGGCACCCGTTGATGCCGCGCGCCGTAATGGCGCCACGTACAAGACGCGCACGATCGACGACCTTCGCATTAAGGACGATCGCCTGTGTGCGGCCATCGAGGGCACGGGACACCTGCTGTTCGACGGCGGCATGGGCACCATGTTGCAGGCCGCTGGCATGAAGGCGGGCGCCCTGCCCGAGCTGCTCAACTTTGAGGAGCCACAGGTCATTACCGATATCCAGCGCCAGTACGTCGAGGCTGGCTGCGACGTAATCACCGCCAACACCTTTGGCGCCAACGCCCACAAGCTCGACGGCGCCGCCACCGTGGCAGATGTCTTTGCCGCCGCCGTCGCCTGCGCCCGCGCGGCCGGCGCCCACTACGTCGCCGGCGATATCGGCCCCATCGGCGCGCTGCTTCGCCCCTTGGGTACCCTCAGCTTCGACGAGGCCTATGACCTCTTTGCCGAGGAAGTGCGCGCCGGCGTCGCCGCGGGTGTGGACCTCTTTATTATCGAGACTATGACCGACCTGGCCGAGATCAAGGCGGCCGTCCTCGCCTGCCGCGAGAACTCCGACCTGCCCGTCTTTGCCACCATGACCTTTGAGGAAGACGGTCGCACCTTCCTGGGCACGAGTCCCGAGGTTGCCGCCATCACGCTCGATGCCATCGGCGCCGATGTCCTGGGCATCAACTGCAGCCAGGGCCCGGCCGAGCTCCGGGGACTCGCTGCACGCATGCTCACCGTTACCGACAAGCCCATCATGGTGCAGGCCAACGCAGGACTGCCCCGCGTGGACGACGACGGCAACACCGTCTTTGATATCCAGACGCCCGAGTACGCCGCGGCCGTCGCCGGCATGATCAAGGATGGCGTGAGCGTCGTGGGCGGTTGCTGCGGCACCACGCCCGTGCACATGGCGGCCTTGCGCACGCTTATCGACAACCACACGCCCAGTCCGCGCCATCGCAAGCCCAGCATGTCGGTCACGAGCGCCCAGACGGTCGTGGACCTTCCCTGCGATGGCCACAAGATCGCCGTCATCGGCGAGCGCATCAATCCCACCGGCAAAAAACGCCTGCAGCAGGCCCTGCGCGACGGCGATCTGGACTACGTCGTAAGTCAGGGCATCAGCCAGCAAGAACAGGGCGCCGATATCCTGGACGTTAACGTGGGCCTGCCCGAGATCGACGAGGTCAAGATTATCCAGCAGGCCACCGAGCAGCTCCAGGGCTCCACGCTCCTGCCGCTGCAGATCGACTCCACCGATCCCGCCGCTGTCGAGGCCGCCGTACGCCGCTACGCCGGCAAGCCCATCATCAACTCGGTCAACGGCAAGCAGCAGATCATGGATGAGATCTTTCCGCTGGTCGCCCACTATGGAACCAACGTCGTCGGCCTCACGCTCGACGAAGGCGGCATCCCCGATACCGCCGAGGCTCGCTTCGCCATCGCCGAGCGCATCGTGGCCGAGGCCGCCCGCTACGGCATCGGCCCGGACCGCATCCTCATCGACTGCCTGGTCATGACCGCCTCGACCAACCAGCGCCAGGCTGAGCAGATCCTGCGCGCCATGTCTATGTGCAAGGAGCGCCTGGGCGTCAAATGCGCACTCGGCGTGTCGAACATCAGCTTTGGCCTGCCCGCGCGGCCGCTGCTGGGCTCGGTCTTTTTGGCCGCCGCCTTTGGTGCAGGTCTGGACGCCCCCATCATGAACCCGGGTTCCAAGCGCTTTATGGATACCGTCTACAGCTATCGCGTGCTGAGCGTTGAGGACGAGGGCTCGACCGGATACATCGAGCGCTACGCTGGCTGGACCGATCCGTATAAAATCGCCGCGAACCCGGCAGCGGCCCAGACCGCATCGACCGACGCCGCGCCCGCTGCTGACACCGCCGGCACCGACGGCAACGACGACCCCATCCGCCACATGGTCGTCTCGGGCCGCAAGGGCGAAATTGCGGCCGAAACCGAGCGCCTGCTGGCCGACCACGACGCTATGGAACTCATCAACAATCACTTTATCCCCGCCCTCGACGAGGTCGGAGTCCTCTTTGACCAGGGCAAGTTCTTCTTGCCGCAGCTCATGGCCTCGGCCGAGGCCGCGCGCGTGGGCTTCGATACCATCAAACGCCTGATGCCCGCCGGAGAGATTGCCGACAAGGGTAAGATCTGCGTGGCCACTGTCAAGGGCGACATCCACGATATTGGCAAGAACATCGTCAAAATGCTGCTCGACAACTACGGCTACACCGTCTTTGACCTTGGCCGCGACGTCGATCCACAGGAGGTACTCAAGACCGTCAAGGAGCGTGACATCAAGCTCGTCGGCCTCTCGGCGCTTATGACTACCACCGTCGTGGCCATGGAAGAGACCATCGAGCTGCTTCATGCCGAGGTGCCGGGCGTCAAGATCATCGTAGGCGGCGCCGTACTCACCCCCGAATACGCCAAGCAGATCGGCGCGGACTACTACGCCAAGGACGCCGCCGAGAGCGCTCGTATCGCCGAAGAGGTCTTTGGGCAGTAACACAACGGAAACAACCAAGCACCAAAACGTGCCGCACGCGCCACTTGGCACGTGCGGCACGTTAGAATAGAAAAGACTATGCTCGTTTTGGCAGATAGGAGCGCAAGGATGGCGATCACGCCCGCAGAAATCGCGGAAACCCGCGGCATGGTTGAGGAGCAGAACCTCGACATCAGGACCATCACCATGGGTGTTTCGCTCATGGGTTGCGGTGACGAGAACCTCGACCGCATGTGCACGAAGATCTACGACCACGTGACGCACACGGCTGAGCATCTGGTCGAGACCGCCGAGAACCTCGAGCGCGAGTACGGTATCCCCATCGTCAACAAGCGCGTCTCCGTCACCCCGGTGGCGCAGATCGCCGCTTGCTGCAAGGATGAGGACCTCACCCCCATCGCGCATGCCCTCGACCGCGCGGCCGAGACCCTCGGCATCGACTACCTGGGTGGCTTCTCCGCACTCGTCCAGAAGGGCATCGGCGACGCCGACCGCCGCGTCATCCAGTCCATCCCGCAGGCGCTCGCCACCACGAGTCGTGTTTGCTCCAGCGTCAATGTCGCCAGCCTGCGTGCCGGCATCAACATGGACGCCGTACTCATGGCTGCACAGACCATCATCGACGCCGCTAAGCTCACGGCCGACCAGGACTCCGTCGGCGCTTCCAAGTTTGTCTGCTTTGCCAATATGGTCGAGGACTCCCCGTTTATGGCGGGCGCCGTCCACGGCGGTGGCGAGGCCGACGCCGTCATCAACGTTGGTGTCTCAGGCCCCGGCGTTATGGCCGCAGCCCTGGAGACGCTGCCCGATTCCGCATCGATGATGGAGGTCGCCGAAAAGATTAAGCAGACCGCCTTTAAGATCACCCGTGCCGGCGAGCTCATGAGCCGCGAGGCCGCCCATCGCCTGGGTGTCGAGAAGGGCATCGTCGACCTGTCGCTGGCACCTACGCCTGCCATCGGCGACTCCGTCGCGCGCATCCTCGAGATCATCGGCGTGGGCACCTGCGGTGGCCCCGGCACGACCTGTGCGCTCGCCATGCTCAACGATGCCGTCAAGAAGGGCGGCGTCATGGCCAGCTCCAGCGTGGGCGGTCTCTCCGGCGCCTTTATCCCCGTGTCCGAGGACGCCGGCATGATCGCCGCCGTCGAAGCCGGCGCGCTTTCGCTCGAGAAGCTCGAGGCCATGACCTGCGTGTGCTCCGTCGGCCTGGACATGATCGCCATCCCCGGCGACACCCCGGTCGAGACCATCGCCGGCATCATCGCCGACGAGATGGCCATCGGCGTCATCAACAACAAGACCACGGCCGTCCGCGTGATTCCCGCCATCGGCAAGGGCGTGGGTGACTGCGTCGAGTACGGCGGCCTGTTCGGCCGTGCGCCCATCATGCCGGTGAACCCCAACGCCGGCACCGTGCTTGCCCATCGCGGTGGACGCTTCCCGGCACCGCTGAACTCGCTCAAGAACTAGCTGAGGGGTGCTGGCGAGGAGCCCCGGGGAGGGCAAATATATAAGGTCGCCTGCTCGGACAGTCCTGACTCGCACGGAGAGCACATTAAGTGCTCTCCGGCTCGTGCGGAACTC
>CAUDYH010000094.1 GCA_958453575.1 uncultured Collinsella sp. | reverse complement strand
TGACCGTAGGTTTGGTGGACTGAGCAAGACCGAGGAGGCTTAATCGTGTCCGATCGTCCCAAGGCATCTGCTCCCAAGACGCCAGTTTCGGCGGCGCCTGCGCGCAAGGCTGCCGCTGCGGGAGCACCTGCAGCAAAGAGCGGCACCGGTTCGTGGCTGGCGGGCTTTATTACCCGTGCCGCCGCCGGTATCGTCTACGCCGTTGTCTTTATCCTGTGCCTGGTTTTGGGTATCGTGCCCACGGCCATCTTTGTTTCTGTCATGAGCGGTCTGTGCTGCTATGAGTTTTTCCGTATGACAAGGCTCGATGGCAAGATGGCTAACGAGCGCATGGGTATCGCTGCCGCCGTACTCTTTCCGCTGTCGGCGTTGGGCGATTCGATGTTGCTGAATGCCCTGCTTTTTGCCTTGATGCTCGCTGTGGGCATTTGGTATGTCTGGTCGCCGCGTACCCGCATCTCTGATGTGGCCGTGACGCTCATGGGTCCCATCTACACTGGCTTTATGCTGTCGGCTATCGTGCTGCTGCGCGATGCCGTGCCCGGTTTTGCCGGCGCCCTGCTTTCAGTGGGCGTTTGCGCGTCCCTTTGGGTCTCCGATTCGTTTGCCTACATCGTGGGCAGCCGTATCGGCAAGCACAAGATGGTTCCCAAGATCTCTCCCAAAAAGAGCTGGGAGGGGTTTGCCGGCGGCATCTTGGGCTCGGTTTTGATTTGGCTCATCCTGTGGGCGACGCACTTCTACAAGCTCAGCCTGCCCTATGCGCTGCTGTGCGGCGTGGTCGTGTCCATTCTGGGCGTTATCGGCGACCTTATCGAGTCGCGCATCAAGCGCGGTGTGGGCGTCAAAGATTCCGGCAACCTTATCCCGGGCCATGGCGGCATGCTCGACCGTAGCGATTCGCTTATCTTTGGCTGCATTACCGCGCAGCTGCTTTTGATGATCGGAGGCGTGCTGTAATGTCCTTCCAAACGACGTATGGCCCCGATGGACGCCTTCGCGTTGCCATCCTGGGTTGTACGGGCTCCATCGGCACCCAGGCACTCGATGTGTGCCGTCAGCATGCCGATCGCCTGCAGGTGACGGCGCTGTCCGTTAACTCCAGTACCTCCGAGCTCGTTGCCGCTGCCCGCGAGTTCTCGGTTCCGGCGGTTGCCGTGGCCGATGTCGCTCATGGCGATGACGCCGTGCTGCAGGAGTTGCCCGAGGGCACGCAGCTCGGTGTTGGCGCGCAGGCGGTTTGCGAGCTCGCGCGTCGCGACGATGTCGACTGCGTGCTTGTCGCTATTGTGGGCGCCGCCGGTCTCGAGGCGAGCCATGCGGCCTTGACCTCGAATAAGCGCCTTGCCCTTGCCAACAAGGAGTCCCTCGTCGTCGGTGGCGACTTGCTTATGCCGTTGGCGCAACCGGGCCAGCTTATTCCGGTCGACTCTGAGCATTCCGCCATCTACCAGTGCTATCTGGGGGAGAACCCGCGCGAGGCCCACTGCATTTGGCTCACCTGCTCGGGCGGTCCGTTCTTTGGCCGCACGCGCGACGAGCTCGATCGCGTGACGCGTGCCGATGCCCTCGCGCATCCCACGTGGGCCATGGGTGCCAAGATCACCATTGACTCCGCCACCCTCATGAACAAGGGCCTAGAGCGCATTGAGGCCATGCATCTGTTTAACTGCGACCTCGATTTCATTAACGTGGTCGTGCAGCGTCAGTCCAAGATTCACTCTATGGTCGAGTTCGCCGACGGCTCCGTGATGGCGCATCTCGGTGCATCCGACATGCGTATTCCCATCCAGTTCGCGTTCTCGTATCCCGAGCGTTGGGATACCCCGGTGCCTCGTATCGATTTCCGCGAGCTGGGGCAGCTCACGTTTGATGCTGCCGACATGGATACCTTCCGCTGTCTGGCACTGGCCGAGCGTGCCGGCAAGACGGGTGGCACCATGCCGTGCGTGCTCAATGCCGCCAACGAGGTCGCCGTCGATGCCTTCCTGCACGATGGCTGCAGCTTTACCGATATCGATCGCATTGTGGAATCCTGCATGGACGCCCACGATATGCAGGCGGTCGATTCGTTTGAGCAGCTTCGCGACATCGATGCGTGGGCGCGTGAAAAGGCTGCGCAGGTGCTCGCCGCAACCCGTTCCTAACCCATAAGGATTGCTTTTTCGTTTTATGGATACTGTTCTGAGCGTTCTCTCATCGGTCTTTTGGGGCCTGCTGATGCTTTCCGTCCTCGTGTTTTTGCACGAGGGCGGCCACTTTTTGGCGGCGCGTGCCTGCGGCGTCCGTGTGACCGAGTTCTTTTTGGGTCTGCCGTGCCGCTTTGACATCCATTACACGTCGCGTCGCATTGGAACCAAGTTTGGCGTGACCCCGCTGCTGCTGGGTGGCTACGCTGCCATCTGCGGTATGGATCCGACCAATGTTTCGTGCGCCGATCGCGTGCTCGCGGCTATCTATCGTCATGGTCGCGTGACCGTGGCCGACCTTGCTGTCGAGCTCGAGCTTTCCGAGGAGGATGTGCTCGAGGCATGCGCCCTTTTGCTGGGCTGGGGCTCCATCGCGCCCTGGTATGAGGAAGGGGAGAAGCCCTCGCCGAGCTACTATCCCACCAAATATCAGACGTTGCCGCGAGACAAGGCAGGCTATACCACCTTTGATGGTCGCCGTTTCGATCGCGAACATGCGACTGCCGAGGGCGATGTGTGGGAGCTGCCGTGCGGCGAGGCCGAGTTCCTTGCGCAAGAGCGCTCGCACACCTATCTTGGCCAAGGCTTTCTCAAGCGCGCCTTTATGCTGCTCGCGGGCATTATCGTCAATATCTTGACGGGTTTTTTGCTCCTTATGAGCATCTATTCCATTGCGGGTGTCACCGTGCCGATGGATACCAACGTGATCGGTCAGGTTGACGAGGGGTCTATTGCCGCCAAGGCGGGTATCGAGGGCGGTGACGCGATCCTTTCGGTTGACGGTGTCTCATGTTCCACTTGGATGGATGTCTACGATGCCATCGGCAAGGCTGCCGGTAAGGACGATATCGCCATCGAGTACGAGCGTGACGGCAAGCAGCATTCGACCACGGTTGCGCTCAAAGAGGACGAGCGCCTAGGTGTGTATGCCTCTACGCAGGTGGTCCGTATAGACCCGATCACCTCGGCGCGTCTGTCATTCTCCTATGTTGTACAGACGGCGGATGGCGTGATGCGCCTACTCCAGCCGCAGCATACGATGGAGATTCTCGATCAGTCTTCTTCGATCGTGGGTATTAGCGTTATGTCCTCACAGGCTGCTGCTGCCGGCCCTGCCACGTTCCTTTCGTTTGCCGCCCTCATTTCATTCTCGCTTGGCTTTATGAACCTGCTGCCCATCCCGCCACTCGATGGCGGCAAGCTAGTCATCGAGATCATTCAGAAGATTGCGGGCCGCGAGCTTCCGCTCAAGGTCCAGACGATTGTGAGCTATGTGGGCATCGCGCTCTTTGCGCTGCTGTTTGTCTATATGCTTCGTTCCGACATCCTTCGATTTATTCTGTAGGGGAGTGTTTGGATTGTCTTTATCCCATCCTTTGCCTCGCGAGCTGACGCGCCCCGTGCATGTGGGCGGCGTGCAGATCGGTGGCGGCGCGCCGGTGGTGGTCCAATCTATGACCTGCACCGATACCGCTGATGCCCAGGCAACGCTTGCGCAAGTGTGCGCGTTGGCGCAGGCTGGCTGCGATATCGTGCGCGTGAGCGTGCCCTCCGAGGCCGCGCTTGAGGGCTTCCGCACCATCTGTGCCGAGTCTCCGGTGCCGATTGTCGCCGATATCCACTTTAACCATAAGCTCGCCATTGGTGCCGTTGAGGCCGGTGCCGCCAAGCTGCGCATCAATCCCGGCAATATCGGCGATTGGGCCAAGGTTGACGCGGTGATCGATGCTGCGGGTGCCGCGGGCTGTGCGATTCGCATTGGCGTGAACGCGGGCTCGCTTGAGCAAGATATTGCCGAGCGCGACGACCTCACGCAGCCCGAAAAGCTCGTGATGTCGAGCGAGCGCTTCGTCAAGCACTTTGAGGATCGCGGCTTTACGAATATTGTGCTTTCGGCCAAGGCCCATAGCGTGCAAACGACGCTCGATACCTATCGAGCCCTGTCACGTGAGATTCCCCACGTTCCGCTTCACCTGGGCGTGACGGAGGCGGGGACCAAGCTTCAGGGCACCATCAAGAGCTCTGTAGGCTTGGGTATCTTGCTTTCCGAAGGCATCGGCGACACCATGCGTGTGTCGCTCACGGCCGATCCGGTTGAGGAGCCGCCGGTCGCCTGGGGAATTCTACAGTCGCTGGGCCTGCGTCGCCGTGGTCCCGAGATTGTCTCGTGCCCCACGTGCGCCCGCTGCCAGGTTAACCTCATTCCCATTGCCGAGGAGGTCACCGAGCGGCTTAAGAACTATTCCGCGCCGCTTTCGATTGCCGTCATGGGATGTGCCGTTAATGGCCCCGGTGAGGCTTCTGATGCCGACCTGGGCGTTGCTTGCGGACGTGGTCAGGCCTTGCTCTTTTCGCATGGCCAGATCATTGGTAAAGTAACTGAGGACCAAATTGTCGACGCGCTTATGGCAGAGGTCGACAAGCTTATTGAGGAGAAATAAATGACCCGAGCAATGTATATGTCTAAGCTCTATGCGCCGACGCTTAAAGAGGATCCGGCGGACGCTGAGCTCGCCAGCCACCGCCTGCTGCTCCGTGCCGGCATGATCCGCAAGGAGGCCGCCGGTCTGTATTCCTACCTGCCGCTCGCATGGCGCTCGATTCGCAAGATTGAGAACATCGTGCGCGACGAGATGGACACCGCCGGCGCCCAGGAGCTTATGATGCCTATCATGGTCGATGCCGAGTTGTGGCGTGAGTCCGGCCGTATCGATGCCTATGGCAAGGAGCTTGTGCGCTTTGACGACCGTCATGGTCGCGAGTTCGTGCTGGGCCCCACCCACGAGGAGACTGTCACCGCCCTGGTGCGCAATGAGCTGCGCTCCTATAAGCAGCTGCCCGTCAACCTCTACCATATCCAGGATAAGTTCCGCGACGAGTTCCGCCCCCGCTTTGGTCTGATGCGCGGTCGCGAGTTCATCATGAAGGATGCCTACAGCTTCTCCGCCACGCAGGAGAGCCTGCAGGAGGAGTACGACAAGATGAAGCAGGCCTACGCCAACATCTGCGAGCGCTGCTACATCAAGGCTCTACCCGTTGTCGCCGACTCCGGCGAGATCGGCGGCGACACCTCCGTCGAGTACATGGCTCTGGCTGACGCCGGCGAGGCCTCGCTCGTCTACTGCGACGATTGCGGCTTTGCTGCCGATGACGAGGCTGCAAGCACCAAGGTCGTCGTGACTGAGGGTCCCGGTGACGGTACGCTTACCAAGGTTGAGACTCCGGGCATGGGCACCATTGAGGCTGTTGCTAAGTTCTTTGGGTTCCCCGAGAACGGCACGCGCAAGTCCCTGGCGCTCATCGATGCCGAGGGCAAGCCCGTCGTGGCCATCGTCCCGGGCGATCATGAGCTCAACGACTGCAAGGCCGAGCATGTCTTTGGCAAGGGCTATCGCATGATGACCGACGAGGAGCTCCAGACCTACGGTCTGCACAAGGGCTTTATCGGACCGGTTAACTTGCCCGAGGGCATCCGTCTGGTGTGCGACGAGAGCCTGCGCGAGTCCAAGCAGTGGGCCTGCGGTGCCAACGAGGTCGATTATCACTTTACCGGT
>CAUDYH010000093.1 GCA_958453575.1 uncultured Collinsella sp. | reverse complement strand
CCCTCCTGGTCGGAGCCGCCGCGGCCGTAGATGATCTCGTCGGTCTCGTAGCCCTTATAGGGGTCGTCCGTCCAGTTCTCAATGTTGCCGATGCCGACGGTGTCGATGTGGGAGTCGATGGCGATGATCTTGTCGCCATCGCCCATAAAGCCCATGACGTTGCCCAGACCGTCGACCTTGACCTCGTCATAGCCAAGGCTCTCCATCTCGGCCTTGATGCAGGCAACAACCTCACCCTCCTCGCAGGACTCAGAGGGGTGGGAGATCATAGCGCGCAGGAAGCGAGTCATATCAGCACGATGAGACTCAGCAGCAGCCTTGATTGCGTCGAAATCGAGTTCTTTAGTCATAACAGTCAACCTTTCATTCGAAGGAGTCTACCTAGGAGTTGGCGGAGTAATACCTATTTACTCCGCTGCTCGAACAGTCCTGCGCAAGACGGAAAGCACATTAAGTGCTTTCCTTTGCGTGCGGAACTCGCGACAAACTTAAAACCTGGGCCGCCCGGGCCGGGAATCCGACGTGCTCGTCGGGGCAACGTTCCCTGCCAAAAAGGGACAGGTTAATTTTGGTCGGTTTTATCTGGGGAAACGTCGCGCTCCGGCGGTGATCTGCTTTCGTCTGTCGCATGGAAATCGGCGGCGTTTTCGGAAGTATGCGGCAAATTTTGGACTTGCTGAGCGCGCAGGGGTTTTGCGATAACAAATCAGCAGGTAGAGCGCTTGAGCATATGCGGTGTGGTCGGCCCATCAAGATTTTGCCGCATACTTCCGAAATTCAGACGAATATCACTCGCTTTAATCGCCCATTTAACGCAAAATGAACCGCTTCCCCTAGTAGGAAGCGGTCCCAAATCTCACGAATAGACGATGGTAAAGGGTTCCGACGTTTCGGTGCCCTCTGTTGAAGTGCAGCGTGTGCCCTCAAGCGTTACTGAGACCACTTGGTCGACATCAATCAACTTCGTTGGCACCCAGATGTTCTCTCCGCTATTGCGCGTATAAGAAAAATATAAGTTGAACGCCCCTGCGTCGTCATCTTCGATAATCTGCTCCGATCCATCCTTGTAGGTAACCGTCAACTTCTTCGTGACTGCGTCAATGCCCAGATCATCGATGTGTGTCTGGATAGAAAACGGGCTGATCTCGAGAGGCGAGTCATCGGAGCGGAGTTCCTTTGTATTGACGTACGCTCCAACGCTAAACTCGGGCGTCGATGCCTCGAACGGCTTCGCATCCTCGCCTTCGCCCTCGGTCCACGAGATATTCCAGGTGACCGCATGTTGAAAACCTCGCTCGCGATCCATAGAAGCAAAGTACATCGTGCCATTAATGACAGTATCGCTTGATGTGTCCTTATCAATGGTGCAGCGTGTGTCAGCCCATTCCTCGCCGAAGTTCATGCTGGGCGTGCCGATGCCTTGTTCTTCTTCACCATAGAGAACAAGTTCGCCTGTCTCTGCTGCCGGCTTGTAGTAGTTAACGCCATTTGGATTGGACAGCGTAAACGTCACGGCACCGCAACCGTTTTTATCGATAGCCATCTCATGGATATCAAGCGTATAGCCGTTACCCTCGACGGACAGATTAACCTTCTGGACTGTGCCCTCCAGGCTTTGGGGCGCAATGCCGTCACCAAACTCTCTGGTGTAGGTGTATTTAGTCCCCGATGAGCCGCCATTAGTCCAGGTAATGGAATCCCCGTTGCCGTGGTTTCCCCAGGCTGAGGCAAAATAGCCGGAATTGACAACGGCGTAGGCGACCCCTCCGGTCGCCAACACTCCGGCAAGACATCCGATTACGGCAACATAGAGAGGCTTCGCGTGCCCCTTTCGATGAAGCGGCTCGCCTGCCGCAGCATCAATAACACGGTCGGCAAGATCGCTATCGGCTTGGATGGACTCGAAGGCCTGCTTGATTTGATTGGATTTCACGGTCGCCCTCCTCTAGGATGAATTTGAGCTTCGATCGACCGCGAGCTAAACGCGTTCGAACGGTCGCGGCTGGCACATGCAACAACTCGGCAATCTCTGAGGTCGAAAAGCCCAGATAGTAATAGAGCACGATGGGAACGCGGAATCGCTCCGGAAGTCGCATAACGTCTGACAGGACCGCCTTGGTCTCATCCTGCGCCGCCGAAAGCGAATCGGCCAGGTTCTCAATATCCTCCACACGCCTCCATGGCTTTCGAAAGAGCGATTTGCATTCATTGATCGTGACCCGGATAAGCCATCGACGAAGATGTTCCCAACTTTCAAAATGTCCATCGCTTTTAAGCAGCTTAAGAAAGACATCCTGGGCAACATCGTCGGCGTCGGCACGATCGCGCAGGTACGTCAATGCGATTCGAAACACGACATCACGGTGATCCTCGACCGCCTGTCTAAATGTTTGTTCTTCCATAATCACCTCCCGGTGACGTTAATGATTCTTCCTGAGGCCCTCACCATAGATACGCTTTGGCCGGACGAAATGTTTCAAATTCAAGCAGGAAAAACCTACCAAAATAAACCTGTCCTTTATTGGCAAGGGATCAACGGAACGCAACAGGTTGAGCATACGCAAGCGAGCGGCCCCCAGAGCGTACAAGGTGGCATGAAAAAGGCAGGGCATTGACCTTTTGGTCATGCCCTGCCTTTTGAATGACAGATTGTAGCTCTGGGGGCCGCACAGCGACGGAGATCTCCGCCGTTCGTTAGAACGGCGGAACTAGTTACTCCTCGTCGTTGTCCTTGGCCTCTTCGGCGTCGTCGGTGTCCACGAGCTGGTTGAGCAGCTCGTCGAGGGAAGCCATGTCCTCGTTGATAGCACCGTTGGCGGGAGCCTTCTTGTCGTCGATCGGGGCGCCCAGGAGCTCCTCGTCGGCGTCGGCGTGATGCGTCGGCGCGGCGGAGGTGCCCAGCAGGATGTCGTCCGGACCGTCGGGGCTAAAGACCATCTGCAGCAGCTGCGAGAGGTCTTCCTCGTCGGCAACGTCGTCGTTGTTCTCGAGGATGTAGAGCAGGTCGTGGGCCTCCAGGCCGTCACGAAGCTCCTCGATCGCCTTGGCACCGATGCCGTCGATGCGCAGCAGATCCTCCTCGGACTTGCCGACCAGGTCGCCGACCGTCTCGATGCCGACCTCGCTGAACTTGTTGGTCCAGCGCTGCGACACACCCAGGTCGTCGAACAGGTACAGGCGAGCCTTCTCGGCGGAGATGGTGTGGCCGTTGCGGGTGAACGAACCGTCAGCACCGCCGAACTCGTCGTAGCCGGCCCAGTCGAGCTGCTGCGGGAGCTGCTCGTCCAGGTCCTTGAGCTCCACAGGAGCCCACTCGGGCAGCGACTTGGCGTTGGGCGAAGCCGGGCCGTCGATGTCCACGTAGCCGTCGGCCGTGCGATACGTCAGCTTGGCGTTGGCGTACGGCTTGAGGCCGGTACCAGCCGGGATCTTCTTACCGACGATGACGTTGGACTTAAGGTCGAGCAGGTGATCGACCTTGCCCTCGATGGCAGCCTCGGTAAGGACGCCGGCGGTACGGATGAACGAAGCGCTCGACAGCCAGGAGTCGATGTTGGACGCGACCTTGAGCGTACCCAGGATGACGGGCTCGGCCACGGGAGCCTGACCACCCAGACGGGCAACGCGCTCGACCTCGTCGGCGAACTCATAGCGGTCGACGTACTGACCAAGCAGGTACTTGGAGTCGCCGGGGTTGGTGATCTGAACGCGACGCAGCATCTGACGTGCGAGCACCTCGATGTGCTTGTCGTTCAGGTCGACGCCCTGGCTGGTGTAGACGTCCTTGACGCTCTCGACGAAGGTGTGCATCGTCGACTCGATGTCGGTCAGCTTGCGCAGGTTGCGGAAGTTGACGAAGCCCTTGGTGATCTGGTCGCCGGCGCGAACCTCGCAGCCGTCCTCGATCTCGGGCATGAAGCGCACCGAAGCGGGGACGCGACGCTCGTCGAGGACACGGGTGTGGTCCTCGGAGTCGGTGAGCGTCAGGACGTACTCAGACTTCTCGGGCTTAATCGAGAGGTGGCCGGAGTACGGAGCCAGCTCGGCCTCGCGACCCAGGATCTTCTCGTTGACGTTGCCGACGATATCGAACATACGGCTGACCGTAGGCAGACCCTGCGTAATATCGTCGACGCCAGCGACGCCGCCGGAGTGAATGGTACGCATCGTAAGCTGCGTACCGGGCTCGCCGATGGACTGGGCGGCAATAATGCCGACGGCAGTACCGATGGCGACCGGACGACGGGTGGAAAGATCCCAGCCGTAGCACTTCTGGCACACGCCGTACTTGGAGCGGCAGGTGAGCAGCGCGCGAAGCTTGACCTTCTTAAGGCCTGCATCGACCATCTTCTGGATGTCGGCGACCTTCTCGATGTAGCCGTCCTGCTCAAAGAGCACGGTGCCATCGGGAGCCACGACGTCCTCGATGAAGCAACGGCCGACGAGGTCGGTGTTGAGGTCGGTGGTGCCGGGGATGATGAGGTTGTAGGTGACGCCCTCGTGCGTACCGCAGTCCTCCTCGCGGACGATGACGTCCTGGGCCACGTCCACCAGACGGCGGGTCAGGTAACCAGAGTCCGAGGTGTGGGATGCGGTATCGACCAGGCCCTTACGGGCGCCGTAGGTCGAAATGAAGTACTCGAGCGGCAGCAGGCCCTCGCGGAAGTTCGCCTTAATGGGAAGGTCGA
Organism: uncultured Collinsella sp.; assembly: GCA_958453575.1. GTDB lineage: Bacteria > Actinomycetota > Coriobacteriia > Coriobacteriales > Coriobacteriaceae > Collinsella. The sequence goes on along the minus strand of CAUDYH010000093.1, from coordinate 1,077 downwards.
TCGTCTCGCCGGACATGTCTGCCATCAGGCCACGCATGCCGCCGAGCTGACGCAGCTGGGTCTTAGAACCACGGGCGCCGGAGTCAGCCATCATGTACAGCGGGTTCTCCTCGTCGAACATGTCGAGCATGAGCGCTGCGACCTTATCGGTACAAGCGGTCCACTCGTTAACGACTTCGATGTGGCGCTCCGTCTCGTTGATGAAGCCCTCCTCGAAGTACTCGTTGATCTGGTCGACGTTGGCCTGGGCGCGGTCGAGCAGCTCCTGCTTCTCGGCAGGGATGAGAGCGTCCCACACCGAGATGGTGAGGCCGGCGCGGGTAGCGTAGTGGAAGCCGGAGTACTTGATGGCGTCGAGGATCGGACCGACCTTGGCCTCGGGATAGCGATCGCAGCAGTCCGCAACCAGCTTGGCCACGTCGCCCTTGACCATCTTGTAGTTCATGAACTCGTAGTCTTCGGGCAGGCACTGGCGGTTGAAGATGATGCGGCCGATAGAGGTCTCGAAGCGCGCGGTCTTGTTACCGGTGACGTCGTAGTCGACAAACTCGTTCTTGCCGTTCTTAACGCGGAAGATACGGGTGCCGTCCTCGTTGATGACATTGGCGTTCTCAGCAGACACGCGGACCTGAATCTTGGCCTGCATGTCGACCTCAGAGCGGCAGTCATAGGCGTGCAGCGCGTCGTCGAAGCTCGAGAACACGTGGTTCTCGCCCGGCAGACCGTCGCGGACCTGGGTCAGGTAGTACACGCCGATGATCATGTCCTGCGAGGGGATGTTGACCGGCTTGCCGGATGCCGGCGAGCGCAGGTTGTTCGCAGAGAGCATGAGCACGCGAGCCTCGGCCTGAGCCTGGCTGGACAGCGGCACGTGGACAGACATCTGGTCGCCGTCGAAGTCGGCGTTGAAGGGCGAGCAGACCAGCGGGTGCAGGTGGATAGCCTTGCCCTCGACCAGCACCGGCTCAAAGGCCTGGATGGACAGACGGTGCAGGGTCGGTGCACGGTTGAGCAGCACGACGCGGCCGTCGATGACCTCTTCGAGGATGTCCCACACAAAGGTGGCACCGCGGTCGA
>CAUDYH010000092.1 GCA_958453575.1 uncultured Collinsella sp. | reverse complement strand
TCAGGCTCTTGAGGTTCTCCTCCAGGTGCGTAAAGACCTGCTCTGCGTAGTCCTCGGCAGCATAACGCGTCTCGCGCTCGTACTGCTGGGCACGATCGCGGATGTCGTCGGCCTGCTGCTGTGCCAAGCGGACGATCTCCTGCTCACCGGCAATGGTGAGGGCCTGCTGCTGAGCGTCGGCGATGATGGAATCGGCCTGAGCGGCGGCGGAAGCCATAAGCTCCTCGCGCTCCTTAAGGATACGGCGGGACTTCTGCCACTCCTCGGGATAGCTCATGCGGATCTCGTCGAGGATGTTGAAGAACACGTCGGCGTCGATGACCTTGAACTGAGCGTTCTTGCCGAAAGGCGGCTTGGCTTCCTCGATCAGCCCTTCGAGCTCATCGACCAAGCTGACGATCCTATCGCCAGGAAAATTCTCGCCCGGCATCCGGTCTCCTTTCATAGGTAACATATCATCGTGCTAGTTTACCACATGCCACCAGGCAATAAAAAACGTCACGAAAAGCGGTGTCTGAGCGCTTCGACCACGTTGGGCGGGACAAACGTCGATACATCGCTGCCGAGCGAGGCGATCTGGCGAACGACCGAACTCGAGATATAGCCGTACTGCGGCGCACTCATGACAAAGATGGACTCCAGCTCGTTATCCAAGCGATAGTTGAGGTCTGCCTGCTGCAGCTCGTACTCAAAGTCGGTCATGGCGCGCAGGCCCTTGACCACAGCCCCCGCCCCCTGCTCGCGAGCGAAGTCGACCAAGAGGCCGGTAAAGGGCAGGACCTCGACGCCGTCGATATCACCGAGCGCCTCACGAGCCAGCGCCACGCGCTCATCCAGCATAAACGTGGTGCCCACACCGTTTTTACCCTGCGACTCGGCGACAGCGACGATCACGCTGGGAAAGATGCGGCGGGCGCGGCGGATGACGTCGATATGGCCAAACGTGATGGGATCGAAGGTGCCCGGGACGATCACGCGGTTGATGGTGTCACTCATGGGCGTTCTCCTGAACCGTCATGGCATCGGTGTTGTGAGCATCGGTGCCGGCGCAATCTTCCTCACCATCGTCATCGCCGACCCAACGAAGCAGGTCGACCGAGGTAATGCCGTAGCGCTTCTCGCGCACGATCTCAAAGCCTGCCGGATGCGCGCCCGCATCGGCGGCGGCATGCTCAAACAGGGCATAAGCGCCAGGTGCAAGCAGACCCTGCTGAGCCAGGTTCTGCAGCAGTATCTCGACCGGCTCGGTACCAAAAGCATAGGGCGGGTCGAGCAGGACCAGATCAAAGGGGCCGCCCGGCACACGACCGCGCGAGGCGCTCGCCAGCATGTCGCCCGTTACCACGCGCCAACGCGCACGGTCACGGCAGAGCGACTCGATATTCTTGATAATGAGCCGCGCGGCATTCCGATCGATCTCGAACGTCGTGAGCGAGCGGGCGCCACGTGAGAGCATCTCTAACCCTAAGGCGCCGGAGCCGCCAAAGGCGTCCAGCACGCGGACCTCGTCCAGATCGAAGTCAAATGCCGACATGACCATAGATGCGCATGCCTCGCGCACACGATCGGTCGTGGGGCGGGTGACATCGCGACCACGGGGCTCCTCGATCTTACGACCGCGCCATTCGCCGCCGATGATTCTCATCCTCCGCTGACCTCCTTAAAAATGTGTCGATATCGCATGGCGACCGCATCGCGCAGGGGGCGCGTCGCCACGGAGTCAAGGTTGCAAGCATACCGCAAGAGCTCGACCGCGTCCAAATGGGCCCACTCGATCAGCTCCTCGTCGGCATCCAGGTCGACAAAGCGCAGAGTCACACCGCCATGCTGGCGGTACCCCAGGATTTCGCCCTCGTGGTGCAGACGAAGGTCCATCTGGGCGAGCGTAAAGCCGTCCGAGGTCTTTTCGAGCGACTGGAGACGGTCTTGCGCCGCCGAAGCGGCGCCGTTGCCCTTGGAGTGCGTCATGACCAGGCAGGTGCCCGACACGCTGCCGCGGCCCACGCGGCCGCGCAGCTGGTGCAGGGCCGCCAAGCCAAAGCGCTCACCGTTCTCGATGACCATGACGGTGGCGTTGGGCACGTCGACGCCCACCTCGACCACCGTGGTCGAAACGAGCACGTCGATCTCGCCGCGCTTGAAGGCGTCGATCACGCGATCCTTCTCCCCCGCCGGCATGCGGCCGTGAAGACGCTCGATGGTAAGCCCCGGCAACGCCAGGCGTAGGCGGTCGAGCTCGGTTGCCGTATCGTGCAGCGGCACGGGCACGGTTACGCGACCCTCGTCGTCACGGACGATACCGGGCACATCCTCAAGCTCATCGGCCGAGTCGCTCGGCTCCACGAGCGGGCAAATCACGTAGGCCTGCTGACCCTTTTCATGCGCCTCGCGGATGGCGCCATAGGCAAGGTCGCGGCTCGACTCGGTAAGCACGCGTGTCGTCACGCCAGCGCCAGGGACGGGCCGATGGCGGATGATGCTCGTGTCCAGATCGCCGTAGACCGAAAGCGCCAGCGTACGTGGGATGGGCGTTGCCGTCATAACGAGCAGATCGGCACCAGGGCCCTTCGCACGCAGGGCGTTGCGTTGGCCGACGCCAAACCGGTGCTGCTCATCGATGACCACGAGCGACAGATGCTTAAACGCCACGTTATCCGAAAGCACCGCGTGGGTGCCAAAGAGGACATCAAGCTCGCCCGATTCCAGCTGGGCATGGATCCGCTCGCGCTCGGCCGCCGGCGTGGCGCCCGTCAGGAGCGCCCAGGTCATGCCAGCCTGCAAGAGCAAGGGGCCGGTCTTATCGGCATATTGACGCGCCAGCACGCCCGTGGGCGCCATAACGCAGGCCTGCGTGCCGCTATCGGCAGCCACAGCCAGCGCGCAGGCGGCAACGGCGGTCTTACCGGTACCGACATCGCCCAGCAGCAGGCGGTTCATCACGCGCCCGCCATCGCACATATCGCGCAGGATATCCTGGAACGCGGCCTCCTGCTCGTTGCTCAGCGAAAACGGCAGGGCCTGCTTGAGCGCGACCAGGTGCTCGCCCGCGGTGTGGGCATAGGGCACCACATCGACCAGGCCGCCGTCGTTGCGCAGACGCAGCGCCAGCTGCAGGTAGAGACACTCCTCGTAGGCAAGACGCCGGCGTGCGATGTCGCGCTCAGCCATGCTCGAGGGAAAGTGGATCGATCGAAGCGCACGAGCATTGCTCATCAGGCGACGTTTAACGCGCAAGCGTGCGGGAATCGGGTCGAAGGGATTGCCGACGACCTCGAGCGCGCCGCTTACGATGCGGCGCATCCACGCCTGGCTCACGCCATCACTGACGTAATGGACCGGCAGGATAGTGCCTGCGGCACGCCCTTCCTCGAGCTTTTCAAAGTGCGGCGAGGCCATCTGCTTAAAACCGTAGGCAAACTCAACCTTGCCCATCACGGCCAGGCGGTCGCCCTGCTTAAGCTGCTGGGCAATCCAGGGCTGGCGGAAAAAGGCGACCTGTAGCACGCCCGTCTCGTCAACGAGTGAGACCTCGGTCACCTGCATGCGCGGACGCGGCTGCTTTTGGACGATGCGGTCGACCGTGGCGATGATAGTGCACACGGTACCGATGGGCGCCATCTCGATGGACCACGAACGAGTAAAGTCGAGGTAACGATGAGGGATATGGAGAAGGAGGTCCCCCACCGTCCGAATTCCCAGACGGCGAAGGGCCTCCTCACGTTTACCTGAAACATATTTGAGTCGCGCGATATCTTCGTCGAGCGCATTGCTCTGGGCAAAGCGCTCCGAGACGCGCGGCACGGAGCACAGCTCGGACATGGGCAGATGCCTACTCGATCGAGAAGATCACGGGATAGAGCGGCTGCTCGCCACGATGGGCGTCGATCTCCAGGTCGGGCTGAGCCTCCTCGATGGCGTCGACGATCTCCTGGAAGGCCTCATCGGACAGCTCCTCGCCGGCCAGAATCGTCAGCGCGTCGCCCTCCTCTTCCTCCTGCATGCGGTTAATGCAGTCGAGCGTGACCTGCTTCACATCGGAGCCGACCACGTCGATGGAGCCGGCAATGATACCCATGACGTCACCGGAGTGAATCGGAGAGCCGTCAGAGGCGCTGGAATCACGCACGGCACGGGTGACCTCGCCATCGCGAACCTCGCTGATGGCGTCGACCATGGCGGCAACGGCGTCCTCGAGCTCGGAATCGGGCAGGACTGCGAACAGCGCGGAGAACGCCTGCGGGACGGTCTTGGTGGGAACGACGGCAACCTTCTTGTCGGTGCAGGCAGAAGCGGCAGCCTCGGCAGCCATGCGGATGTTGCCGTTATTGGGAAGGATGATGACCGAGGTCGCGTTGACCTGGTCGACGGCGCCCAGCAGATCGGCAGTCGAGGGGTTCATGGTTTGGCCACCCGACACGATCACGTCGACGCCGAGGGACTTGAGGATGTCGGCCTCGCCCGAACCGGCGGCAACGGCGACAAAGCCCAACGCCTTGGCGGGCTCGGCGGCCTTTTCCTGGTCCTCGTGAATCTTAGCGGTACGGTCGTGGGCCTCCATCTCCATGTTGTGGATAAAGACCTCGTAGATCTGGCCAAGCTGCAACATGTGCTCGAGCACCAGGTTGGGGGTGTTGGAGTGCACGTGAATCTTGTAGTCGGGGTAGGCACCCACAAGCAGCTCGCAGTCGCCCATGGAGCCCAGGAACTTAAGGCACTCGTCCTCGTCAAACGGGGCGTCGGCCTTAAAGAGGAACTCGTTGCAGTAGCGGAACTCCGAGCCCTCCCAGTCGTCATTGGCCTCGATCTCAACGCGGCCGAGGGCTGCGTCGCGGGCAGAGCCAGCAGAATCAAACGTGGCGGAGAAATCCTCGACAACAGTGCTGCGACCAAGAGCGGCGGCAACAAAGTTCTCCAGGAAGATGGCAAAGCCAAAGGCGCCGGAGTCGACCACGCCGTTCTCCTTCAGAACGGGCAGCAGGTCGGGCGTGCGGGCGACGGACTGGTAGGCCTCGACGACGATGGCATCGAGCGCGTCCTCGGCCGAGAACTTCTTCTTTTCGCACTCGTCGGCCTTGGTCGAAACATCGCGCAGCACCGTGAGAATCGTGCCCTCGATGGGCTTGCGGACGGCCTGGAAGGCGACCTTGACGGCACGACGGAAGGCGAAGGCGATGTTGGCAGACGCAATGGGCTCATCGGCAGAGACGAGACCCTCGGCCACGCCGCGCAGGATCTGCGAGGTGATGACGCCGGAGTTGCCGCGGGCACCCATCAGGGAGCCGTGGGTGATGGCGCCGGCGATGGCCTCCATGTCGGCATCGGCAGGAAGGGCGGAAAGCTCCTTAGTCACCGAGGCGAGCGTGAGCGACATGTTGGTGCCGGTGTCGCCGTCGGGTACGGGGAAGACGTTGAGCTTGTTGATCTCCTCGGCCTTGTCGGAAACGGCAGCCGCAGCGATCGGAAAACAGGTGCGAATGGTCTTTGCAATCATGGGTATTTGAATCTCCGTTTTCGGATGCTAGTTCAGACGGCTCTTGAGCGCGTCGATGTGAATGCCGATCTTAAGGCTGGCGGGATCGATCTGGGCGATCTCCTGCAGGGTGAAGGCAACGGAGCTCGAAAGATTGTGGCAGACGGACTTCATGTTGACGCCGTTCTCGAGCACGACGTGAAGATCGACCGTAAGGCCGTTCTCGTCGGCGGAGACAAGCACGCCCTTGCGGAGGCGCTGACCGGCAAGCAGGCGCACGCTCTCGGCGCCCTGGAGCTGTTCGGCCATACCAACGACGCCATAGCACGTCATCGCGGCATAACCGGCAA
>CAUDYH010000091.1 GCA_958453575.1 uncultured Collinsella sp. | reverse complement strand
CAAAGAAAGTAGAACGGACGGTGCGGCTTACATCTAGGACGCGCCATGATCGCGCCGCGCGCACGCGGTCGCTTACGTGGATCCCTTTGACCGCGTCTGTCTTGGACTAGGACGGGCATTTCGTCCGTCCGCAACCACAGCCTGGTAGGAACGTAGCGCATTATAGCTAAGTTCAAGCTAAAGTTTAAGGTTAGGGGCGTCATTCGCATCGCGAGTACAGATTTTGCAGGTCGGAGTGGGCTATTCGTGCCCCTATGAAGCCCGGAGCTCCCCTACGGGGAGCTCCGGGGCGCCCTTCTTAGGGTGCCCTGGTCAAAATATGGCAAATATGAGTACTGCCACCAATTTAGTAACAGGCAATTTTGGCCTCTCGGACAGATTTTGCGCTCAGTGTCGCCAACCTGATGCTTAGTTATTCTACATTTGTTTATTATTTTCTTACTTTACACCGCCTCCAAGTCCTAAATTCCTTGATTTTGCTGTTACTGATTTAGTGACAGTACTCATATTTGCCATATTTTGGCCAGGGCATATGATTAACCCCCTATTTTCGACACGATATTAGACCGGCTTAAGCCCAAAACACACCCGCAGCGTGTTAAGCAACGCCTCTTGCTTCTTTCTGCGGGCATCGACGCGATTCCGGTACCGCTTTCGCATACGCTGGTGGATGCGCCATGCGAGCGCTTCCATCGCTTCCATGTCGCAAAGCATTTCGTTGTTGACCGTTGCGACCTCGATTCCCATAGTAATCAAGCCCGTGTTGCGTTTTTCATCATGGATACGTCCCCTCCGAGAGGAATGGCCCAGCTCACCGTTGTATTCCAGGTCAAACCGGGCCGCTTCTTGATACGCATCGCAAACTGCATGAGGCATCCCCGAGATTGCCTGCGCACGGTCATCGAACTCGATCTTGTAGTCGGTCTTAAAAGGTCCGCAGGCAAACCCGCCATAGGAAAACGGAAGCGAAAACAGGGCGAGCATGATGCACTCCATGGGCGAGAGCAGGTTTTCTGACAAGTAGGGACACAGACGCTGCAATTGTTTGGCCGTGCTTCCCTTGCATGTCGTAAGGTAATCTGCCAGGCGATCGGGCGTCAGCACCGGTTCGACTTCAAAGTAGCCCACGTCTGCTGGCTGGTCCTTGTCCTTTGCAAGTTTATTCGTAACAGGCGAGGTGTAGGGAGGCAGATACTTCCCGCGGTCGCTCAGTGAAATCTTAGAGCACAGCTCCTGGGCCAGGGCAAACGCCTGGATGCAGCCGACCTCGCGCGCAACGGCAACACAAAGGGCCTCGGGAGATAGGCTGTACACCCCCGGTTCCACCTCTAGAATCGAGCCGGCGGGCAACCCGGAACACACGGACCAGCCTACGCCAGGCATACGGCGGCGCTGCGCCGCAGATCCCACCAGCAAGCACAGATCTTCTTGCACCTCGCCACTTTTGGCTCCAATTCGCACCAAGTCAGGAAGATAGATATCCTCGGTCGAGGGCGACGACGTGCGCAGCACACGGCGCTCTTCATCGGGATTAAGGTCCTTCCAGCTGATATAGCCCATCTGCCGGCGCTCGGCGCGCATCATGCGCAGCGCTGAAGCGCCTGTTAGGATTACGGAAGCCGCTAGCTGTTCGCCTGTCGGCTCGTTGCGCCGCTCAATCTTCACTGCCACAAAACCACCCCTACCAAACACGTGCGATAGCAAGGCCATCGACTGCCGCAGCGCCGGCACGCTTGAGCTCCGCCGAGGCTGCTGCCATGGTCGCGCCCGTGGTGATAACGTCATCGATAAGCAGTAGGCGGCGGCCGCGCACGTCCTCAACCGTCTCGTACATGCCTTGGGCACGCTCGCGACGCTCCTCACGACCGAGTTCGCGCTGGTCGCCATGCCCGTACTTGACGAGGGCATCGAGCAGGGGAACACCCGACAGCTCGCAAAATGGGCGCGCAATGGCCTCCATATGATCGAAACCACGCCGCCGAAACGCTGCCGCCGTCGCAGGCACAAACACCACCGCATCCGCACCGGACAGCACACCTCCTAAGCGATCGGGCGCTACGACCTGGGCATGCAGGGCGGTGTCGTAGAGCAGCTCCGCCAGATACGGAGCCAGACGTCGCTCGCCCGCATCCTTGTACGCTTTAATGATGCGCGGCAGCGGATGCGCATAGACGGCGCACGCCAGGCAGCGATCGAGCGCCTCCGCCATTGCCGAGGACGTGCCCTCGACCGAACACTCAGTGCACAGCAAATCCCCAAACGGGGCGCCGCATCGGGTGCAGCTATGACGTGGGTCGATGAGCGTGAGCGCAGCCAGGCAGTCTTGGCAAATAAGCGTACCGGCGCGCTCGCAGCCGGCACATCGTGTTGGCGACAATGCCTCGAGCGCCTCGCGTGCCACCCGCTCGGCAAACGGTAGTAATTCGTCCGCAAACGGTAGGGCACCGGCACCCTGCAGACAGCTCAATATGTTCAGATGGCTCTTCACGACACAACCCGCCCTACGTTCGATCGCAGGGAGGGTTGTTGATTCAGCGCTATGGTACCCCGACGCGATTGGGGCAAGGCTGGTTAAATCCGCTCGCGGGCGTTATTCGCCGGCAGGCGGTTGTGGTGCAGACGAAGACGGGGCCGAGCCCTCGCCACCATCCTGGCGCGGCTTGCGGGAACGGCGACGGCGACGGCGCTTTTGACCCTGGTCGGCCGAGCCCTCGCCACCGCGATCCTCGCGCGGCTCGCGCTCGTCGCGAGCGGCGCCACGCGAAGCCTTGGCAGCCGCTCCCCCGCCATCTCCGGGACGACGGCGCGTGACCTTGACCTCGCCATCCGAGACCTGATCGGCAACGGAGGGCACTGAGGGCTTCTGCTGCGCGCCCGAGGAATGGCGACGACGCGGACGCGGTGCGCGCTCCTCCTCGCCACGTGACTTGCCGCCCTTGTCGGCAGGCGCGTCGGAGGCCGAGGCGCCCTTGGAAGCGGCACCAGCCTCGCGAGCAACTGCGGCGCGGAAGGCGTCCTCGCGCTCCTCGCTCGACAGATGACGGCGACGACGGCGCGTGGGGTTCATGCCACCGCCGCGGTTTTGCTGCTGGGGCTGTTGAACCTCGCGCTCGCGAGCTCCGTTCTTGCCGGCGGCTGCGGCCTCGCCGGCATCGGCAGAGCCCGCACGCTTGCGGCGGCGACGGCCACCGGCGGTATCCTCGACCTCAGGCGCCTCGGCCTTGCTGCGGCCCTTTCCGCGGCCACGGCCCTCGCCCTGCCCCTGACCGGCGCGAGCATCGGATTCAGCATCGCGACGACGGCGCTTGGGCATCGACGTACCGGCCAGACGGTCGGCGCTCGACAGGCCATCGCCCACGTCGACGCCGTTCTCGCGGTCGAGCTCCATAAGCGCCAGACGCATCTCGGGCGACTCGATGCGCTCGAGCACGTCGCGCGTCACGCAGTCGGGGCGGCAGTTGCAGCCCTGCTCGGCGGCCTTCTTTTTGCAGCCCTCCGAGCAGGTCATATCGGCCAGGTTGACCTTAAAGACTTTGCCGTTCTCCAGACGCAACACCAGCTGCTCGCGCGGCGTGTCATATTCCTGGATACGCGCCTTGCCGAGCGGCGTATCGATGAGCGTCTTCTTTTTGGGCGCACGGCTCTTAAAGTCCTTGTACGCTTCGAACTCATAGCGCAGGCAGCACATCAGGCGGCCGCAAACGCCGCTGATCTTGGAGGAATTGAGCGGCAGGTCCTGCTCTTTTGCCATGCGGATCGAGACGGGCTCAAACTGTCCGCCAAAGCGCGTGCAACAGAGCTCCTGGCCGCACTGGGCATAGCCGCCCACCAGGCGAGTCTCGTCGCGCACGCCGATCTGGCGCATGTCGACGCGAATGTGCAGCGTCGAGGACAGATCCTTGACGAGCTGGCGAAAATCGACGCGCTCCTCGGCCGCAAAGTAGAACACGGCCTTCTCGCCGCCAAACAGGTACTCGACGCCCACCGGCTTCATCTCGAGGTCGAGTTCTTTGACCAGACGGCGGAAATCGACCATGGCCTCGTCGCCCTGGATGGCCAGGTCGTCGGCAAGCTGCAGGTCAATGTCGCTCGCCACGCGCAGCACGGGCTTAAGCGGCTGACCGATCTCGTCTTGCGGCACCTCAAAGGGATCGGCCGTGACCAGGCCGATCTCGGTTCCGCGCTCGGTGGAGCAAATGGCATAATCGGCCTCGAGGATATCCAAATCCTGCGGATCGAACCACAGGTCGCGCGAGGCGTAGGTAAACTTAACGGGTACGACTAACGGCATTTCAGTGCCTTCCTGATATCGAACAGCATGACCTCGATGGCCAGCTGGGGAGTAACGTTTCTGGCGATGTTGCGCTCGGCGGTCGCGACTGCCTCGAGCGCCCGGGTGGCACCCGCAACATTCGTCGCGGCGGCAAGCCGACCAATCGTGTCGCGCACGTCTTCGTTCACCACGTCGGCTGCCTCGTCCTGAAGTGTCAGCAGCACATCGCGCATGAGCGTCCGCGCGCTCGCCAACGCTTCCATGATACCCGAACGCTCGCGCGCGTTGAGTTCGCGCTTGTTGCGGTCCTCAAGCTGCTTCAATGCTCCACGCGACAGGTAGTCGGCGTTTTGCTCGAGCACCTTTTCCTGCGTGGACTTGACCTCGGCGAGCGGCGCCTTAACGGCGACGATGAGTGACTTGGCGCGGCTGAGCACGTCGGCCTCGTCGGCGGCGATAAGCGAATCGATGGCGCGAACCATCTGACGGCGGGCGTCCTGGCGCTCAGCGCTCTTGAGGAACTCGATGCCACGCGTGGGGCTTCCCGCTACGGCGACGGCCATGCGGCAACGCGCAGGGTCCTGACCGGTGGCGCGGCTCACGGCCTGCGCGGCGACGGCGGGCGATACCAGCCGAAACGGCACGCACTGGCAGCGGCTCACGATGGTGGGCAACATCACGTCTGCCGAGGTGCCCAGCAGGATGAACATAACGCCCTCGGGCGGCTCCTCGAGTGTTTTGAGCAGTGCGTTGGCGGTGTTGGCGCGCAGCTGCTCGGCACGGTCGATGATGTAGACCTTGGCCTTGGCACGGATGGGCGCCAGAGGCACGTCGTCGAGCAGCTCGCGGGTCTGAGCGATGAGGTAGCCCGTGGCGCTCTCGGGCGTGTAATAGTGCACGTCGGGGTGCGTATGGCGGGCGACGCGCACGCAGCTGTCGCATGAGCCGCAGCCATCCTGCTCGCACAGGAAGGCTTGGGCGAGCGCCCACGCGGCGTCGAGCTTGCCCGCGCCGGGCGCGCCCAAAAACAGGTAGGCATGCGATGCGCGACCGCTGGCGACGGCATTGGTCAAAAAGTCGCGCACGCGCTCTTGGGTGTCGAGCTTGGCCAGCAGGCTTGCCTGAGCGGGGGCCATGTTACTCGGCCTCCTTGGCAAGCGCAGCGGCGACGACATCTTGCGGAATGTCGAGGCCGTAGGCGCGAACCTGCTCGACCGTCTGCGCGAAGACGTCCTCGATGGACGCGGTCGCGTCGATGAGCTTTACGCGGTTTGGTTCCTCAGCGGCAATGGCGCAAAATCCCTGGTAAACACGCTCTTGGAAGGCCATACCCTTGGCCTCCATGCGGTCTGCCGCACCACGGGCGGCCATGCGCAGCGCCGCCTGCTCGGGCGTGATGTGATAGACGAGCGTGAGCGCCGGGTGCGTACCCGCGACGGCCAGGTTGTTGGCGTCGCGCACCATCTGGCGATCGAGGCCGTCAGCAAACGCCTGGTAGCAGGTCGTGGAATCGTAGAAGCGGTCGCACAGGACCACCTTGCCGGCCGCGAGGGCGGGA
>CAUDYH010000090.1 GCA_958453575.1 uncultured Collinsella sp. | reverse complement strand
GCGTAACGATTGGTTTGCGGCGGTTGAGGCTTGCGCCGCCGGCGTGGCGTTTGCACTGCTTGCGTGCGGCGTTGGCGGTGCTGCGGAGCTGTTGTTTGAGCGAGGGGACGGGGGTGCCCGTGGACAACATACGAGAGGAGTTTGGCGGCGAGCCCGTCGCGGCATTCTCGATGTCGCATCCGGCTGTGCCGGCACTCTATATAGTGCTGACGCTGGGGCTCACTATGTTCTCGATGCAGCCGGTACTGATTGCGCTGTCACTTGCGGGCGGGCTGGCGTATGGATTTGCGGCGCGTGGGGCTGCCCGCACGCTGGGCGCGCTCCGCTGGCAGCTGCCGGTGATTTTGATCGTCGCGGTGCTCAATCCGCTGTTTAGCGCCTCGGGCTCGACGGAGCTGTTCCGTATTGGCATGCGCGCGGTGTATCTGGAGAGCATGGTATACGGCCTGTGCATGGGCGGGCTGTTTGTGGCGAGCGTGCTGTGGTTTGAGGCCGCGGCGTCGATGCTCGAATACGACAAGGTGCTCGCGCTGCTGGGCAATGCCGCACCGGTGATTGCGCTCATGATCTCGATGTGCATGCGGCTTATCCCGCAGTTTTTGCGCCGCGGCCGCACGGTACTGGCGGTGCAAGATGCGATTGACGTGCCGGGCCGCGCGCCGGCCGACCCCGTGCGCTCGCGCCTGCGGGCGTCGAGCGTGTTGATGGGCTGGGGCATGGAAGATTCGCTGGAGCGTGCGGACGCGATGCGCTCGCGCGGGTGGGGTGCCGCGACGCGTCGTACGACGTATGCGCGGTATCGACTGGGGCGCAGCGACGTTGCCGCGCTGGCCGGGCTCGCACTGTTTGGTGCTGCCGCGGTGGCAGTGGCGTGGACCGCGACGACGCAGTATTCGTTTTATCCGCAGCTCTCGGTGCCGGCGCCGTGGCCGGGCTATGTCGTGTACGCTGCCTGGATGGTGCTGCCTTGCGCGTTTCATGCGATTGATGAGAAGAGGTTTGGCTGATGGCTCGGTTTGATAGGAGCTCGGCGGCGGGTGTGGCATATGGCTCGGCCGCGCCGGCGATTGAGGTGCGAGGCCTTAGTTTTGCCTATCCCGGGGCCGAGGCACCGGTGCTCGAGGGACTTGATTGGCGTGTTTCCCAAGGTGCGTTTGCGCTGCTTGTTGGCGGTACCGGGTCGGGCAAATCGACGCTGCTGTCGCTGCTCAAGCCCGAGATCGCTCCGGCGGGTACGCGCTCCGGCGAGCTGCGCGTGCTGGGCGAGCCCGTCGCCGACATGGACGTGCGGGCATCGGCGGAGCGCGTGGGTTATGTGTTCCAGGATCCCGAGAACCAGATCGTGTGCGAAACCGTGTGGCACGAGATGGCGTTTGGCCTAGAGAATCTGGGTGTGTCGCGCGACGAGATGCGCCGTCGCGTAGCTGAGACCAGCTATTTCTTTGGACTGGAAGATTGGCTTCACCGCGATACCGATGCGCTTTCGGGCGGACGCAAGCAGCTGCTGTCGTTGGCGGCCGTGCTGGCCTTGCGCCCGCGCGTGCTGCTGCTCGACGAGCCCACGTCCCAGCTCGATCCTGTTGCCGAGAAAAATTTTCTGCACGCGCTGTTTCGCGTGAACCGCGAGTTGGGTTGCACGGTTGTTGTGGCAACGCACCAGCCGCGCCCGATGCTCGAATACGCGACGTGTGCGTACCGGATTGAGGACGGTCGCGTGCGCGAGGTGGCGGATATGGCTTCTTTGGGACGCCGAGAATCGCTGTTTTCCGACGACATGTTGGGGTGGGGTGCCGTCCGATGTGCAAAAAACGGAGTATTCAGCAGGCGTGAGGACAATTTGGGCTCTCTGGAGCCGCCCGGGGACGTATCGAGCGCGAAAAAAAGTTCGAAATTGGACAAATCGTCCGAATTTGTGGCGCAAACGTCGCTCGAGAACGGCTCGGAAGCCTTCCCGCGCACGGATGGGAGCAGAATACTCCAAAAAATGTACGGCGGGTCGGCTACCACCCTGGCAGGGAGCTGGTTTCGCTACGATCGCGCGGGCGGTTGGGTGCTGCGCGGGCTCGATGCGTCGTTTTCGGCCGGTGCGGTGCATGCGATCGTGGGCGGCAACGGATGCGGTAAGTCGACGATGCTTTCGGTGCTGGCCAAGACTGCCCAGCTGCAACGTGGTCGTATGGTGCGCGGGGCGGCCTCGGCTGCGCTGCTGCCGCAGAACCCCAAGGCCCTGCTGGTTGCCGAGACGGTGCGCGACGAGCTGATGGAATGGGCTTCGGCCTGCGGGTACGACGAGGCTATGGCGCGGGAGCGCGCGGCGAGTCTGGGGCTCGCGGACTTGGGGGAGCGCCACCCCTATGACCTTTCGGGCGGACAGCGTCAGCTGCTTGCGTTGGCAAAGCTGCTGTTGATCGGCCCCGAACTGCTATTGCTCGATGAGCCCACCAAGGGTTTGGACCTGGCCAGCCGCCGCATCATCGCCCGCGCCCTGCGCGACCATGCGCAGGCTGGCGGCACCGTCGTCATGGCGACGCACGACCTAGACTTTGCCGAGCAGGTTGCCGATGACATTTCCATGATGTTTGATGGCGAGATCGCCTGCATGGAGCCGCCGACCGACTTCTTTGCCGACAACGTGTTTTATAGGGCGTGATGGGATGACGGATTATCGCGTCGCGCGCCTGCTCGCAAAACTGGAGATCCCGCTGCTGCTGGCGGTGCCAGCCGTGATGGCTGCGGCGTTGCTGGCGGGCGTTGAGCAGGCGGCACTCGCCATGCTTGTCGTGGTGGCGCTGGTGCTTGCGCTGTTCTTTGCAGGCTACGAGGCGTCGCGACCGGGCCTGCGCCAGATTATGCCAACGCTGGTTCTGGCGGCGTTGGCCGCGGCGGGGCGCATCTTGTTTGGCCCCATTCCCGACTTTAAACCCGTGAGTGCCATCGCCATTATCGCGGGGGCGACGCTTGGCCGCCGCAATGGTTTTATGGTTGGCGCGCTGGCGGCGCTGAGCAGCAATTTCTTTTTTGGACAGGGCATGTGGACGCCGTGGCAGATGTATGCCTGGGGGCTCGTGGGATACGTTGGCGGTGCGCTGGCGCATGCCGGCGCTTTTGATCGCGCCGATGGCACCGTGCGTATGCCGGCGCTGCTGACCTACGGCTTTGCTTCGGGTTTGCTGTACGGCGTTGTGATCAACGCCTACGACATTATCGGTTTTGTTCAACCGCTCACGTGGGCGGGTGCCATGGCGCGTCTTGCCACGGCGGTGCCGTTCGATATCACGCACGGCCTTGCGACCTGCGTGTTTTTGGTCGCCCTGTACAAGCCTTGGTGTCGCCGCATCAACCGAGTCGTCGTGAAGTGCGGACTGTAGGGCTGGTTGCGCCGGGGCGGGAATCAATACTGCCGAAGTGCCATTTCAAAACTATGCCGGTTTACGGGGCCAGATTGGCACAAGCAGACCATGCCGGCTATTTTTGAAATAGAGCAAGCCGTTTACCTGCGGTTTTATTATTTCGGAATTGCGTATGGTTGGGGGTTCGCGATTCAGCCCCGTAAACCGGCATAGTTTTGAAATAGCCGGCTGATACGACGGGCATCGTGGCCCTCAGAGAGCCAAATTGATCCGTTTTCTTTCGCCTCCAGACGTTCCCAGGGAATCAGCTGAACCCGCCCGCCACGGAATCGGCCTATCTACTATGTTTGGCCCGACACCCCCAAACACAACCGCGTTTTATGAAAAACCGCAGGCTTTCTACCTGCGGTTTTCTTTTTGCGTTGTTCGCTGTGGTTGAGGGTGGTGGCTTAAACGTAGTAGATGGGCCAGTTTCGTGACAAGCGGGCCGCGTGGATGCCCTCGCGAGGTGAAAATGATCCCTTTTCCTCCGTCCCCAGGGGATTAGTTGGGGCTAGAGCTCTAGGGTGAGGGTGACGGGGCAGTGGTCACTGCCAAAGATGTCGCCGCGGATGCCGGTGTCGCGTACGTTGTCGGCGATTGCGTCGCTTACCAGGAAGTAGTCGATGCGCCAGCCGGCGTTGTTCTTGCGGGCATTAAAGCGATAGCTCCACCAGCTGTAGACGCCCTCGACGTCGGGGTTTGCCGCGCGCCAGGTATCGGTAAAACCGGCGTCGAGCAGCTCGGTAAACTTGCCGCGCTCTTCGTCCGAAAAGCCTGCGTTGCCGCGGTTGGACTTGGGGTTCTTAAGGTCGATCTCCTCGTGCGCCACGTTAAAGTCGCCGCAGGTCACGACGGGCTTGCCGCACTCGTGCTCAAGCGCGTTCAAAAAGCCGCGGTAGGCGTCGTCCCACGCCATGCGCACGTCGATGCGGGCGAGTTCATTTTGGGCGTTGGGCGTATAGACGTCGACAAACCAAAACTTGTCGAACTCGAGCGCGCAGACGCGGCCCTCGGTTACGGCTTGGGCGACGAGCTCGGCCGCCTCACCCTCGCCGGCGTAGGGTAGCAGCGCGTCGGCGTGCAGCACGCGCAGCGGTTCCTGGCGGCTAAAGACCGCAGTGCCCGAATAGCCTTTACGCTCGGCGTAGCTCCAGGTTTGGTGATAGCCGGGCAGGTCAATATCGACCTGGCCTTCTTGCAGCTTGGTCTCTTGCAGCGCCAGGATATCGACGTCGAGTTCTTGCGCGATCTGGATAAAGCTCGGGTCCTTTTTGAGCACGGCGCGCAGGCCGTTGACGTTCCACGAGGCGAAAGTGTAAGTCTGAGGCATGGTGTCCTTTCGACGGGGTTGGCAGGCTTAAGATTAGCGCAACAGGGGCGGGGTGGGCTCCGTGGGCGACGGCGCAATCGCAGCCGCCCCGACCAACATGGACGGAGGACAAACATGACGCAAGCGATAACAGATCCCAAGCAGGCCTCCACCGCGCTGGCGGAGCTGTTCAATACCCACGGGCGTGTGGTGTTCTTTGGCGGCGCTGGTGTTTCCACGGCAAGCGGCATTCCCGATTTCCGCAGCGTGGACGGCCTGTATCATCAGCAGTTTGCCTATCCGCCCGAGACTATGCTCTCGCATAGCTTTTACGAGACACATCCGGCGGAGTTCTTCGACTTTTACCGAACCAAGATGATCGCGCTTAACGCTAAGCCCAACCGCTGCCACACCAAGCTGGCCGAGCTGGAGCGAGCTGGCAAGCTCGATGCCGTGGTGACGCAAAACATCGACGGCTTGCATCAGATGGCGGGCTCGCAGCGCGTGTTTGAGTTGCACGGATCGGTCCATCGCAACATTTGCCAGTCGTGCGGCGCGGTCTATAGCGCCGAGTGGATTTGCTCGCGCGAGCACGAGGACGCCGCGGGCGTGCCCGTGTGCCCCGCGTGCGGTGGTCGCATCAAGCCCGATGTGGTGCTCTACGAAGAGCCGCTCGACGAGCGTGTGTTGACCGGTGCCGTTGCCGCCATCGCCGCGGCCGATGCCCTCATTGTGGGCGGGACCTCGCTCGTGGTGTATCCGGCGGCAGGCCTTACGCGTTACTTTACTGGCGATACGCTGGCCATTTGCAATTTGGCGCCTACCGATCAGGATGCAAATGCCGACCTGCTGATTTCTTGCGACATCGCGGCCGCGTTTGCGTTCTAGCCCGTGTGCGCGGATACAATAGAAAGACTGAGTGCAAAGCGACCCCGCCGCCAGCTCCCCAAGCTCGGCGGCGTGGGCATTTTAGGAGGATGTTCATGGCGAACGACAGCAAGACATGGCGGTGCGGAAAGTATGAGCTCAGCTTTGACCGTCCGCGCATCATGGGCGTCCTCAACGTGACGCCCGATTCGTTTAGCGACGGCGGGGAGCACTTCGACCCGGATGCCGCCATCGAGTACGGCCTG
>CAUDYH010000089.1 GCA_958453575.1 uncultured Collinsella sp. | reverse complement strand
ACATGGAATCGAACCCCGTGAGGGCGCGGAGCTGAGTAAACGCGTAAGCGTTTGCCAGCGCAGCTCGCAAGGCGCGTAAGCGCCGCAGCGGTCCGTCCGCGCAGCGCGCGGACGCGATTCCCTTCCCCGCCACCTTGAATTGACTAGGACCTCTGCAAAGGGGTCCTTTTCTTTTACCGAGGGCTCCTGCGGAAACTGCATCCCGGAATTTGGCTTCAGAGCGGGATGCGTTTTCCGCTTTGAAGCCGCTTGGGAAAGCGCGACCCGGAATGACGCTGGATTGTGGGTCGAGCTTTCCGGTTGGGTCTGCCAGCGGAAAATGCATCCCATTATTGAGCGGAAAAACGGGATGAGCTTTCCGGCGCGCGTGTGCATCTTGGCGTGTGCATCTCGGGTTCCGCTTGCCCGGACATTCCTCCCACTTTTGCGCCACTTTGTAGACCGTTCGGTCGCCTGTCCGCACGCGCGGGTATACTCAAAACGATACTTTTCCTATGCAATACGATGCAGGTTCGACCTGCGCGATTCGAAGGGGGCCGTGATGGAGAGGATTCTCGGCGTTAATCTCTCTGGCTGGTTTATTCCCGAGCCCTGGGTGACCCCGTCGCTGTATGCGGCGACCGGTGCATCCAACGCGGCGGAGCTGCAAGAGGCAATGGGCACCGCTGCCTATAACGAGCGCATGCGTCGCCATTACGAGACGTTTGTGAGCGAGGACGATTTTCGTCGTATGGCGCAGATCGGTCTCAACGCCGTGCGCCTGCCAGTGCCGTGGTATGCCTTTGGCTCGCAGGAGTCCGACGCTTCCTACATCTCGGTCGTCGATTATATCGACCGTGCTATTGAGTGGGCCGCCAAGTACAACATCCGCGTACTGCTCGATCTGGCGACTGTACCCGGCGGTCAGGGCGATTCCAACGATTCACCCACGACGCCGGAAGTCGTCGCTGAGTGGCATTCGTCCACCAATGGCCGTCACGTTGCGCTCGATGTGCTCGAGCGCCTGGCCGATCGCTATGGTGAGGCCGAGAGCCTGCTGGGCATCGAGCTGTTGGATACGCCGCAAATGAGTGTACGCAAGAGCCTCTTTACTGTGACGGACGGCATTCCGGCGCACTACCTGCGCAACTTCTATCGTGACGCGTACGAGCTCGTTCGTTCGTATATGCCCGAGGACAAGATTGTCGTCTTTTCCTCTTCGGGACACCCTGGCGAGTGGAAGCACTTTATGCGCGGTGCCAAGTACAAGAACGTCTACATGGACCTTCACCTGTACCATTACCGCGACGAGTATGCGCTCGACATCACGAGCCCCCGCGGGCTGACGACGGCGATTTCGCGTAACAAGCGTGAGCTCAAAGAAGCGATTTCGACTGGGTTCCCCGTTTTGGTGGGTGAATGGTCGGGTGCGGCGATCTTTGCCAACTCGTCGGTTACGCCCGAGGGCCGCAATGCCTATGAGCGCGTGTTTATCGCCAACCAGCTGGCTTCGTTTGCGCCGGCTGCCGGTTGGTTCTTCCAAACGTGGAAGACCGAGAAGCGCATTGCAGCATGGGACGCCCGCGCGGCGCTCGGTACGCTCGAGCGCGGCATGATTGAATAGGTTGATATGACGCAAAACAGCGCCCGCACGGGCAAACTTTATGTGGTCGGTACGCCCATCGGTAACCTGGGCGACCTGTCTCCGCGCGTCGGCGGGGCATTTGCCGCCGCCGACGCCGTCTGCTGCGAGGACACGCGTGTGACCTCAAAGTTGCTGATGCACCTAGGCATCTCCAAACCGCTCGTTCGTTGCGACGAGAACGTGATCGCAAGTCGCGCCGCCGGCCTGGTCGACCGTCTGCTGGCAGGGGAGACCCTCGCCTTTGCCTCGGACGCCGGCATGCCGAGCGTGTCCGATCCCGGCCAGGCGCTGGTCGAGGCGGCGCGCGAGGCGGATGTGCCTGTCGAAGTTGTTCCCGGCCCCTCTGCTTGCGTCACGGCACTCGTATCGTCCGGTATTCCCTGCGAGCATTTCTTCTTCGAAGGCTTTTTGGGTCGCAAGCACGGCGACCGCGTGCGCCGACTGCAGCGCCTTGCCGTCGTCCCCGGCGCGCTCATCTTCTACGAGTCTCCACATCGCATCGTGGCGACGCTCGAGGCCGTGGCTGAGGTTTTTCCCCAGCGCGATGTCGCCGTCTGCCGCGAGCTCACCAAACTGCACGAGGAGGTCCTGCGCGGATCTGCCGCCCAGCTTGCCGAGGAGCTGCGTGCCCGTGGCGAGGTAAAGGGCGAGATCGCGCTGGTCATCGCGCCGCCGAGTGAGGACGAGGACGCCGGTATCGCGCCGGTTGGTGCCGCAGCGGTAGACCCCGACGAAGCCCTGCGCGAGGACATCCGTGCCGCGCTCGAGGAGGGGGAGCCCGCCTCTGCGGTGGCAAAGCGCCTGTCACAGAAGTATTCGCGCCGCAAGCGCGATGTCTATGCCATGGTGCTTGATATGCAATAGATGGAGGATATCCAGCCCTTGCGCTAGAATCATCCCCTGTATGCAACGTTTTTCTGGAGGACAGACCCCATGGATCAAAGCAAGCCTTCGTTCTTTATCACGACGCCCATCTACTACGTCAATGCCGATCCGCACCTGGGCACGGCTTATTCCACCATCATCGCCGACGTTCAGGCTCGCTATCGCCGCTCCGCCGGCTATAACGTCAAGTTCCTGACCGGCATGGACGAGCACGGCGAGAAGGTCGCCGAGGCTGCAGCCAAGCACAACATGACGCCGCAGGAGTGGACCGACAGCCAGGCTCCGCACTTCAAGGAGCTTTGGAGCAAGCTCGAGATCTCCAACGACGACTTCATTCGCACCACCGAGCCGCGCCAGCATCACGCCGTGCAGTATCTGTGGGAGCGCATGAAGGAGTCCGGCTACCTGTACAAGGGCAGCTATGACGGCTGGTACTGCGTGCCCGACGAGACCTACTTTACCGATACGCAGGTCCAGAAGGGTGACGAAGAGTACGGCAGCGTCGGCCAGCACCTGTGCCCCGATTGCCACCGTCCGCTCGAGCGCGTGCAGGAGGAGTCCTACTTCTTTAAGCTCTCTGCGTTCCAGGACAAGCTGCTCAAGCTCTATGACGAGCACCCCGACTTTGTCGAGCCTGCGTTCCGCATGAACGAGGTTCGCAGCTTTGTCGAAGGCGGCCTCAACGACCTTTCCGTAAGCCGTACGAGCTTTGACTGGGGCATTCAGGTCCCGTTCGACGAGGGCCACGTGACCTACGTGTGGTTCGACGCGCTGCTCAACTATATGACCGCCGTCGGCTACGGTGTCGACACCGACGAGGCTCGTGCCGAGCTTGCCTATCGCTGGCCCGCGCAGTTCCACATCGTTGGCAAGGACATCATCCGCTTCCACTGCGTCATTTGGCCCGCCATGCTCATGGCCATCGGCGAGGCCCTGCCCGAGCACGTCTTTGCCCACGGCTTCCTGACCGTGCGCAATGCCGAGACCGGCAAGGCCGAGAAGATGTCCAAGAGCCGCGGCAACGCCATCGCTCCGCAGGACGTTATCGACATGCTGGGTGTCGAGGGCTATCGCTACTACTTCATGACCGACGTCGTCCCCGGCACCGACGGCGCCATCAGCTTTGAGCGCATGGAGCAAGTCTACAACGCCGACCTGGCCAACAGCTGGGGCAACCTTATCTCGCGTTCGCTCAACATGAGCGGCAAGTACTTTGACGGTTGCGCTCCGGCTAAGCCGGCGTCTGCCGACGCGTTCGGCAACCCGCTGGCAAAGATCGCCGACGGCCTGGTCGAGCGCTACATGGCCAAGATGGACGCGCTCGATTACGGCGGAGCCAAGGACGAGGTCATGGAGCTCATCCACGCCGCTAACCACTACATCGAGGACTCCGAGCCTTGGTCGCTTGCCAAGGACGAGGCCAAGGCTGACGAGCTGGCATTTGTGATTTACAACCTGCTCGAGGCCATCCGCATCGCCGCCCACCTGCTGATGCCGCTCATGCCCCAGACTTCTGTCGAGGCTCTGCGCCGCCTGTCCTGTGAGGGCGAGGCCGCGAGCGACGACCTCAAGGGCATTTGCGCTTGGGGCCTGCTTGCTGGTGGTCAGCCCGTCGAGAAGGGCGATCCGCTGTTCCCGCGTCTGGCGTAGAGACTTCGCGAGCGCCATATCGGCAATTTGCTGTTTAGATGTAAGGGCATGGCCGCAACGGTCCATGCCCTTTCGTTTCAAGACGCCGCCATCATGCTAAGGAGGCAACTATGACAACTTCGCCTTTGGCAAACCCCACGGCCACCAGGGAGCTGCTGGAGGAGTTTGGCCTTGCGACCAAGCATCGCCTGGGCCAGAACTTTCTAATCGACAATCATGTGATCGAGCGTATCTGCGAGCTTGCCGAGCTTGCAGGTGACGAGCGCGTACTCGAGGTGGGTCCGGGTTGCGGTACTTTGACACTTGCGTTGCTGCAGGAAGCGGCGTGCGTTACGTCCATTGAGGCCGATCCTGAGCTCGAACCGGTGCTCGACGCCCACGCCGCCGACTATGCCAACTTCCGCTTTATCATGGGCGACGCGCTCAAGGTGACGCCGGGGCAGATTGAGCAGGCTGCGGGCGGTGAGCCGACGGTATTTGTCGCGAACTTGCCCTATAACGTGGCGGCGACGATCATTTTGCAATTTTTCCAGACGATGCCGGCGCTCAAGCGCGCCGTCGTCATGGTGCAAAAGGAGGTTGCCGATCGCATTGCCGCAGTGCCGGGCAACAAGACCTATGGCGGCTATACGGCAAAGCTTGGCCTGTATGCGCAGGTAACGGGTCGCTTTGAGGTGCCGCCGCGTTGCTTTATGCCGGCGCCACACGTGGACTCGGCCGTCGTGCGCATCGACCGTGTTGACGGTGTGGTGCCCGAAGGACTCGATCGCGAATTTGTGGCCCGCGTGATTGACGCTGCATTTGCTCAGCGTCGCAAGACCATCCGCAATTCCATGAGCGCCAACGGCTTTGCCAAGGACGTGCTCGATGCCGCCTTTGAGGCTTGCGGTATCGCATCCACCACGCGCGCCGAGACGCTCGGCGTCGCCGACTTTGCGTGCCTGGCTCGGGAGCTTTCCCATGACGCTTAATGCCGAACGCGTGACGTTTACCAAGAAAAAGAAGACGGTTGCTTGTCCCGTACCCTTGGCACCGCTTGCCGACACGCATGCGCATCTGCTTTCGTTCTGGGGCAAGGATGTGCCCGAGACACTCGTGCGTGCCAAGGCGGCAGGCATCGACCTGTTGGTGACGGTCTTCGACCCCATCGCCGACAAGCGCAGCGTGACGGACTATAGCGACTGGCTCGTGCGCGAAATTCTGCCGATGCAGGATATCCCGCAGATCAAGTATCTTGCCGGCGTGCATCCGTATGGCGCGCCGGACTATACCGACGACATTCACGCGCAGGTTGTTGCTGCGCTTGATGACCCTTTGTGCGCCGGTATTGGCGAGATCGGTCTGGACTACCACATGGATTACGACGACGACATCGCGCCGGCGCCCCACAGCGTGCAGATTGACTGCATGGCACGCCAGCTCGAGCTTGCCGTGTGCCGTAACGTGCCGGTGGAGCTGCATCTGCGTCACGAAGACATGGACCAGGAGCGTACCTCGCACGTGGACGCCTACAACGTGCTTCGTGAGGTGGGCGTGCCCCAGGCCGGTTGTGTGCTGCACTGTTTTGGCGAGGACCGCGCCACGATGGAGCGCTTTGTGGAGCTGGGCTGCTATATCGCCTATGGTGGTGCGGCCACCTTTAAGCGCAACGACGACGTGCGCGAGGCATTTGCGGCAACCCCACTCGATCGAAT
>CAUDYH010000088.1 GCA_958453575.1 uncultured Collinsella sp. | reverse complement strand
ATGAGCTTCGAGGTGGACGAGATCGTGCCCGTGTCCAAGGGCGGCTCGCCCATCGACCGCGCGAACGTCGCGCCGGCCCACAGGATCTGCAACGAGCGGCGCGGCAACAAGAGCCTCGCCGCGCTCAACGGCTCGATATCGCCGCGCCCCCGCGACGTCGGCTGCTCGACCTCGCTGCCGTGGTGAGCCGACCCTGGGGGGATGGCCCCCTCCCCGGGGGCCGAAGGCTCGCCCGCCGGCATTGCGCCTTTTTTGCGCAGGCCCCGAAACCGAGTCCATACCGGGAGGTGCATGGAATGTCCACGAAGTCCACGAAGCCGAGGGGCAAGCCCTGGACCGCGGAGGAGAGGGAGTTCGTCAGAAACGCGTACCCGGCGCTCGGACCTGCGGCTATCGCGAAGAAACTCAAGCGGTCGCGCTCCGGCGTGTGCGCCCTCATCAAGAGAATGAAGGAGAGCGGCGAGATCGCGACCGGCGAGTCCACGGGGGAGTCCGTGGGCGCGGGCATCTCGGCGCCCCCAGCCGACGGCCCGGACGGCCGCCAGGACACGCTCGGGAGGCTCCGGTGGGTGAGGCAGATCATCGAGCGCCAACTCTACGACGCCGAGCCCAGCCAGGCGGCCCGGCTCGCCAAGGAGTACCGCGAGACGCTCGAGCAGATTGAACGAATAGAGGGGGCTGGGGAGGACGGTGGCGACGATGTCATCATCAACGCCGTCTCGGTCCTGCGCGACGTCCTCGGCTAAGCCGAGGCTCCGCCTCGTCCAGCCCTACGAGAGGTCCATCGGCTCCCTCGCGGTCGAGCTTGCCCCGACGATGGGATACAGGCTCGTGCCGTGGCAGGAGCAGCTCGCCCACGACATCGGCGCCGTGGACGCGAGCGGCAAGTGGGTACACCCCCGAGTCGGCATCTCCATCCCGCGACAGCAGGGCAAGTCCGTCGACATCATCGTGTGGGTCGCGGTCATGGCCGCGCTCGCCGGCTACAAGGTGCTTTGGACCGAGCACAACTACTCCACGACCATGGAGATGGTCGGCCGCTTCCGCAAGATCTTCGGGCGCCGTCCCGGCGACACGTCCGAGGGAATCCCGCGCTGGCGCAAGCTCCTGGTCGAGGTCTGCTCCCAGACCGGCCAGGAATGGATGCGGTTCAGCTCCGGCGGCGTCATCCAGTTCTCGACGAGGACCAAGTCCTCTCGCCTGGGCTTCTCCTTCGATATCGTCATCTACGACGAGGCCCAGGAGCTCACGGGCATCCACACCCAGGTAATCACCCCGACCACGATCTCTGGTGCGAAGCAAAACCTGATGATCGTCTACGCCGGGACGCCGACCCGCGCCGGCAACCCCGCCGAGGTGTTCAAGAACCTCCGGCAGCAGGCGTGGGAGGGCGGCGAGAAGGCGTCCGACCTGCTGTGGCTCGAGTACGGCGTCGAGAAGGTCGGCGACATCTGGGACGAGAGCCGCTGGCCGGAGGTCATGCCCTCGCTCGGATACCACGCCGACATCCGCGCCATCCGCACCGGAATGAAGGACATGGATGAGTTGGGAGCCGCCCAGGAATACCTGGGCTACTGGCTGCCCTCGGAGGAGCAGGTGGAGCCGCCCGTCATCGGCGCCGACGCATGGGGCGAGTGCCTCGTGGAGAGCGGCCCCGAGCTGACCGCCGGCTGCAGGATCTGCGCCGGCGTGAGATTCAGCGCCGACGGCTCGACCGTCGCCGTGGCGTGCGTCGTGCGGCCGCCCGGATCCGCGACCGTGCACGTGGAGCTTCCCTTCTGCGAGGACCCCGAGCCCAGCACGGATTGGCTGGCCTACTGGATCGCCGCGAGGGCGGGCAGGTACGCCTGCGTCGCCATCGACGGCAAGGCGGGTGCCGGCGCCCTGTGCGACAAGCTCGAGGGCATGGGCATGCCCAAGGACTACATCCTGCGCCCGAGCACCGACCAGGCCGTGACCGCCGCAAGCCTCATTTCGTCCGGCGCGAAGGCGGGCTCGGTCACGCACATCGCGTGCCCGGCGCTCGACCTGTCGGCCGAGACGTCGCCCAAGCGCAAGATCGGCTCCGGCGGCGGCTGGGGCTTCGGCGGCGACAACGCCGCGCCCATCGAGGCCGCGGGGCTGGCGCTGCTCGCGCTCAACACATCGAAGAGAAAACCCGGAATGAAGGCGAGGGTCACTTGATCTCGATACCTTACGCCGTGGCGTCCGCCGACGGCCTGCTCGAGGAGGACCGCGAAACGGTGCGCTGCCTGCTCAACAGCTGGCAGACGCACTACAGGGGCAACCTCCTGCGCTCGGACTACTACGAGGCGCGCAACATGCTCAAGGACCTCGGCATCGCCGTGCCCGACTCGCTGCGCGGCCTGGAGGTCGCGTGCGGCTGGGGATACAAGTGCGTGGAGGTCATGCGCGACCACATCGCCTTCGACGGGTTCACGTGCCCCGACGACGAGGACTTCGACGGCCTGCTCACCTCCGTGGCCAAGCGCAACAAGATGGCCACGCGCGTCGGCAAGGCCGTCAACTCCGCGCTCAAGTACTGCTTCTCCATGCTCGTGGTGACGGCGGACGAGGACGGGCACGCCCGTATCTCGGCGTACCCGCCGACCCTGTGCACGGGCATCTGGGACGACGTCCACGAGTGCCTGTCCTCAGGCATGTTCGTCGTCTCCTTCGCTGAGGACCACGGGCGGCCCACGAGCCGCCCGGACTGGGTCAACGTGATGCTGCCGGACCGCATGGTGCGCATCCGCGAGGTTCGCCGCAACGAGTGGGCGGCGGAGTACGTGGAGCACGGCCTGGGTGCCGTGCCCATGTTCGTCATGCCGCACAATCCCGATGACGACCGACCGTTCGGCGTGTCCAGGATTAACTCCGAGGTGCGCTGGAACATCGACTGCGCCATGCGCGCCAACGTCAACGAGGAGATCGCCGCCGCGTTTGCCGCGTCCACGCAGAAGTACCTGCTGGGCACCGACGGAGACGCGTTCGCCGACAAGACCAAGTGGAGCGCCTTCATCGGCTCCATCTTCGAGGTCACCAAGACCGAGGACGGCACGATTCCGCAGTTCGGCCAGCTCACGCAGCCGAGCATGCAGCCCATGACCGAGCACTTCGGCAACCTGTGCAAGCGTATGAGCGCCGCGACCGGCATCCACGTGGGACAGTTCGGCATCATGAGCGACAACCCCAGCTCCGCCGAGGCCATCTACGCCGAGAACGAGCCGCTCATCCTCAAGTGCAAGAGCTTCATCCGCGAGGCCAAGGCGGCGCTGGCGAATGCCGCGACCGCCGCGATCGCCACGGAACTCGGGTGCTCCTACGAGGAGGCCGAGGACGCCTGCGGCGTGTCCGTCCACTTCCTGAACCCCGCCATGCCGACGCTGGCCCAGCAGACCGACAGCTCCATCAAGCTCGCGTCTGTGGTCGAGGGCTTCGCCGGCACGCCGACCTTCTGGCGCCTCAACGGCTTCGATGACGACGAGGTGCGCAACGTCTCGTCCGAGATCAGGCGCAACGTGACGCGCTCGGCGGCGCTCGACCTGATGGCGGGCGTCACCCAGGCGGCAGAACCCGCGCCGCCCGCCGATGATTAGCGCGGCTGAGTTCGCGGCCTACAACCGCGCCGTGGCGAAGATAGGCGACAGAGCGGCATCAGACGTGGAGACCGCCGTGCTCGCCTGGTGCCGCGCCCACGGGGACGCGACCGTCGCCGAGAAGCGCGAGGCCGCGAAGCTCATCATGGAGGGCTTCGTCCAGGGCTACGACGACGTGGCGGCGGAGTTCGCGGCGCAGTGGTACGACGACCTCGCCGAGCGCGAGGGCGCCAGGCTGCAGCAGGCCGTCACCGTGACGACCTACAGGCCGAAGTCCGTAGACGAGGTCGCGCGCTACCAGGCGAAGAAGCTTGTGAAGGGCGGCGACAAGGCGTTCGCGAGGGCGTGCGGCGAGTACGCCCGCAACGACGCGTTCCGCAGTCTGAACGAGACGATCATCTCCAACGTGGGCCGCGACAAGGACAGGGGCGTGCGCTTCGCACGCGTGCCGACGGGCTTCGAGACCTGCACCTTCTGCATCATGCTCGCGAGCCGCGGCGCGGTCTACCACACACGCAAGTCGGCCGGCGAGTTCAAGCACTTCCACCGGCACTGCGACTGCAAGGTGGTCCCCGGCTTCGAGGACGACCCGGACGCGGAGCTCGTGGAGGGCGTGCGCCCCGATAAGCTGCGCGACCAGTTGGCTCAGTTCGAGGATATCGACGAGGACGAAAGCCTGACGAGCGCCGAGAAGGACGCGGCGAAGCGTGCCGTGCTCGGTTCGCCTGGGCCTCCAGTCGTTTACAAGAAGCCGAAAGAGACCTTCGCGCACGAGCGCGGCGGCTCCTACGACCTCGCGGCGCACGAGGCGCTTCGGGCGGCCGGTCACGAGGTCGTCGTCCGCAAGGAGGACGCGCCGGAGGGCTTTTCCAATATCGACCTGCTGCTCGACGGCAAGCTATGCGAGCTGAAGAGCCCGACAAGCGATGCGTCTGGCGTCAACGGGCTTAGGTTCATCGAGCGCAATATAAGAAAGGCAGTGCGGCAGTTCGAAAAGGTGGAAGGTGGGCCGGTAAGGCCCTCTATCGTCGTGCTTAACTGCGAGGAAGTCCCTGTGACAAGAGAGGACGCGCTGAAGCGCGCGCGGCTCGAGATGTCGAGGCATGACATCGACCGCGTCATCTTGTTGACCAGGGGCGGGGCCATAGACGACATAAAGAAATAAGCCCCAGGTTAGCTATCCAGCACGCCCAGGGCTTTTCAAATCAGATTATACACACCTGGCTAGCACAATGGCAGTGCGGCGGTCTCCAAAACCGCTTATCGGGGTTCGATTCCTCGGCCAGGTGCCATCGGGGCGTGGCGGAATTGGCAGACGCGCGTGCCTCAGGAGCACGTGGGCACCGCCCGTGCGGGTTCGAGTCCCGCCGCCCCGACCAAAACGTTGAATCAGGCCATCCGCACGGGTGGCCTTTTTCATGCCGAAAAGCGCCCCGCACGGGGCAAGACGATGCCCCGCACGGGGCGGAAATGGAGGGAGCATGGCCCAGGAGACCACACCCACCGAGACCGAGCCGACCAACCCTGCACAGGGCGGAGACGAAGGTCAGGAGCCCGACTACAAGGCACTCTACGAGAACGCGCTGAAGGAGTCGCGCAAGTGGGAGAGCCGCTCGAAGGCGAACCTCAAGGAGCTCGACGAGCTCAAGGCCGCAGCGTCCAAGACGGACCCGACCGTGGAGGAGCGCCTGAGCGCGCTCGAGAGCGAGAACGCCGCCCTCAAGGCGAGCGCCGCACACTCCGCGCTCGTCGACTCCGTGGCCAAGGCCACCGGACTCGACCGCTCCATCGTGGCGACGCTCAACGGCGAGGACGAGGACGCCCTCACCGAGCAGGCCAAGGCCGTGGCGGCCATCACGAAACCGGCGGGCGGCGCGCCGATGGCGCCCGAGGCAGGCGGCAAGCCCAAGCCCGGCAAGCCCTCCAAGAAGGACATCCTCGGAATCGAGGACAAGAAGGAACGCATGGCGGCCATCGCCGCCAACATCGACCTCTTCAAGTAAGGGGAGAAAGGGGCCCCAATGCCCGATATCAAGACCCTCGCAGCGGCGCGCAACGTCGACCTCGTGAACACCTTCACCAAGTCGCTCGAGAAGCTCACGGCGATGCTGTCCACCTGCGCGCCCATCCACGCCGCCGTCGGCGAGACCCTGCACCAGAAGAAGATCACCGGCAAGCTCTCCGAGGCTAAGTACACCCCCGGCCAGGACATCCCGCTTTCCAGCTACACCTACGAGGACGTCACGACTTACGAGGTGACGCTCAAGCCCTACCGCAAGCAGACCACGCTGCAGGAGGTCAAGAAGCGCGGCTACGACGGCGCCGTCGACAAGACCGACGCGGCGATGATCTCCGATATGCAGCGCGACATC
>CAUDYH010000087.1 GCA_958453575.1 uncultured Collinsella sp. | reverse complement strand
TGGGACTCAAAATCTCTGAAGTCACGAGCCTCGATGAAGAGCGCGAGGTCAAGTCGGTCAGCAATGAACGCACCTTTGCTAAAGATTTGACTGAGCGTGGGGATATTGAGGCGGCGATTGCGCTGTTGGGAGAGTCAGTGGGACGCCGTCTGCGCCGTCAGGGACTAACAGGCGCCACGGTGACGCTCAAGCTTAAGTATTCGTATGGCAGCGGGCGTACGGCACAGCGCCGGCTGCCTCATCCGACCGACGATGAGAACATCTTCGTGGCGGTTGCACTCGAACTGCTCGACAACATCTGGCAGGAAGGCATGCATGTTCGCTTAGCGGGCATCGGCATGAGCGAATTCGACCACCAGGGCGGCATCCAAACCGACCTGTTCTGCGAGATCGATGACCGCGGAGCCCAATCCAGCGACCGCCGCGACCTCTCCGTCGCCATCGACGCCGTCCGAGACAAGTTCGGCGACACTGCCCTATCCTTCGGCCGCCAATCCCGCTTCTCCTCCCAATGATTATTCTAGGACGGGGATTTTTTAATCATTTGGAGCGTCATTTCGCTCTTTGAATGATATTGGTCCCTATTCCCGTCAGACGCGAAATCTGGTCAATCGTAAACCCCCGATGCCTCAACACTGCCAGAAGACGATTTCGCTCTGATTTCGGCAAAGTTTTAAGCTGATAAGGCTCATGCGGAGCCAAAAGAGCCCGGGCAACTTCCAGCGCATCCATATCGGAGATATGCTTACCTTCGGGCATAAAATAGGGATTAGGCTTGCCGTCGGTACTCGAAAGATAAAACGCTTCCGTACCCCCAAACAGATTGAGAATACCTTCACAATCACAAATTTCGGGATGAGAGAAATACTCATGGAAGCTGCTCCAGCGATACAGAGGAGCAGAAGAAATTCCAGCCTTTGCAGGGTTGTCATGGATATATCGAACGCAACGGAGCAGCTGTTTGTCGTCAGAAATGATCACACTCTTGAATCGTTCCTGGAACACCGGTCCGCGGCGGCCGGTTTTTTGATTGAAGTGTTTCGCATATGCCGTATCAATCGCATGCATAGCAACGCTCATCTGATTATCGAGATCATCAAATAGCAGGTGAACATGATTGTCCATGAGGCACCAGGCAAGAAGACGAATATGAGCGGACGTAAATCGTCTGTTCAATAGATTGAGAAAATAAAGGCGATCGTCATCGTCTTCGAAGATCAGCTGGCCAGCACAGCCCTTGAGCATGACGTGATAATGGCCAAGTTCGGACAACGCACGGGCAACACGAGTCATCGAATCCCTCCCTTCCAAGGATGCAGTAGTCACAGCATACAAAAGGAAAGGAAGAAAAAGGCCGAACCGCCCAACAAAGGTGAGCGGTTCGGCAAACGGTAGCAATGATTATTTTATCCCCGTCCCAGAAAAATCATTTAGAGGAGGTCGAGGGGAAGCTGGGGAGCGTCTCCCCAGAGTTTCTCGAGGCGGTAGAAGTCGCGGGCTTCGGGAGTGAAGACGTGGACGACGACCGAGCCGTAGTCCATGAGCATCCAGGTCTTCTGCTCGCGACCTTCGATGGAGAACGGGTGCTCACCGCAAGCCTCGGCGACCTTCTCCTCGATCTCGTCGACGATAGAATCGACCTGACGGTTGTTGGTGCCGGTAGCGAGAACAAAGTAGTCGCAAACATCGGAAAGCTCAGTCAGGTCGAGTACCTGAACGTCCTCGCCTTTCTTGTCGTAGGCGGCCTGCGCGGCGGCACGGGCGACATCCTCGGCGGCGACGCCGCTCGCGGACAGCGAGGCGGCGGTGCGGTCGGACGTGGCAACGAAGCTCTTGTGCTCCACATCTTTAAGAATCTGCTCGTCGGTCATGGTCTCGTCGGCCATGGAATACCTCTTTCTAGACACACCCGAGCTAGCGCAGCTGGGCGTAATGGTTGTAAATCGTAATAGCCGTGGGATAAAGATAGCGCCCGGACTGGATCACGTAGACCAGACCCTGCGCAAAACAGGAGAAGAACAACTCATCGAGCGAGGACTTCCCCACCATCTTGCGCAGCGCGTGGGCATAATCACCATGACGGTTGGGCTCGATGGCATCGGCCACAAAGACCACCATATCGAGCGGCGTCATGTCGCAGGCGCCTACGGTGTGACGGTCGACAGCCTGGAAAACGGCCGGCGATAGCTCGGGAAATAGCTGCGGAAGCTCATAGGCGGCTACCGGGCCATGCAGAAGCGGTGTCGCGGCCGAAGGAGAGCCGGCAACCTTGATGCCGTAGTGCAGTGCGCGGGCAACGAGCTCGTCATCGGAGAGTACCTTATCCCAGTCATGGATCAGACCGGCGGCCGCGGCATCAAAGCGGTCGACACCGTATACCTCGGCTAGGTGCAGCGCAGTCTCGGCAACCCCAAGCGAATGAACGTAGCGCTTACGTTTATCCTTCATGCGCACATCGAACAACTCGTGGATACGCGTCAACAGTGCGCGCTCGTCGCCCTCAAACTGATCTTCTACCGACAACGTTCTCCCCCATCACTCAAAATCGTCTTGCCCGAGATCGGCATACAGGCCGCGTTTGCGGATATAGCCGAGCACGGACTCGCTCGTAAGATAGCGCACGCTCATGCCGCGGGCAACCCGCTTGCGGATATTGGTCGAGCTAATCGCCAGCGCCGGGATCTGGATATACCGTACGTCAAACGGCAGGCCCGACTCTTTGATTCGCGCCCGGGCCGTATCGATGTCAAAACCGGGACGTGTCGCAGCAATGAAGGTCGCCAGTTCGGCAATCTCATCAGCATCATGCCAGGTCACAATATCGATAATCGCGTCGGCACCCGTAATAAAGTAGAGCTTTACCTGCGGCGGGTAAAAGTCGCGAAGGGCATGAAGCGTATCGGCCGTATAGGTTACGCCCGGACGGTCGATCTCGAACCGGCTCGCCAAAAAGGCCGGGTTCGCGGCGGTGGCGAGAACCGTCATGGCATAACGGTCCTCGGCAGGCGTCACCGGCTTGTCAAGCTTAAAGGCAGGCGTGCCCGCCGGCATAAAGAGCACGGCATCCAAGTCGAGGGACTCGCGTGCCTGCTCAGCGGTCACCAGGTGTCCGTAATGAATGGGATCAAAGGTGCCACCCATAATGCCAAGCCGAAACTCTTTGCCCTCTTTTAAGGGCAGCTCGGGCAAACCGATTCCACCGCGCAGCGACATGGCTTACTCGCCCTCCGAGGTCTCGGCATCGCCCGCGGCATCCGCCGCATCGACAACCTCGACGCCCTCATCCGCAGCATCGGCCACGTCAATGGCTTCAACGGCAACGTCCTCGCCAGCATCCTCGAGCTCCTCGTACTCCGAGAAGTCCTCGGCGCCCTCAAAGTCAAAGGCGCGCTGGCAAATGCGGACCTCGTCGCCCGCACGGCAACCGGCCTTCTCGAGCGCGTCGTCAACACCCATACGCGCAAACTTATGCTGCAGGTAAATGACGGCTTCCTCGTTTTCCCAGTCGGTCTGGATGACCATGCGCTCGATGGCACGACCGACCACGCGGAAGGCACCGGGCTCTTCCTGAACAATGCGGAAACGCTTTTCACGCTGCAGGCGACGGCGCTCCCACTCATCATCGCGCAGAACGACCGGCTCATCGGAGACAGCCAACTCGGCGCGCAGCTTAGCCACCTGCTCGCCCACGGCAAGCATCAGCGTGTTGAGGCCGGCGCCCGTCACAGCAGACACGGCAAAGAACATATGTCCATCGTCGAGCGCTGCGCGCTTGAGGTCGGCAATCTTGTCGGCCGTGCCCGGCGCATCGCACTTGTTGGCAACGACGATCTGCGGGCGCTCCGAGAGCTCTGCGCCATACTGCTCGAGCTCGCGGTTGATGATGTGGTAATCCTCGACCGGATCGCGATCCTCAAAACCACCCGTCATGTCGACGACATGCATGATCAGGGCCGTACGCTCAATGTGGCGCAGGAACTGGTGACCCAGGCCCTTGCCCTCACTCGCGCCCTCGATAAGACCCGGAACATCGGCGACAACATAAGAGTACTCGCCGGCACGCACCATGCCCAAGTTGGGCACAAGCGTGGTAAACGGATAGTCGGCAATCTTGGGACGGGCGGCACTCATGCGCGCGATGAGAGAGGACTTGCCAACCGAGGGAAAGCCCACGAGCGCAGCATCGGCCATAAGCTTCATCTCGAGCTCGATCCAGTGTTCCTCGGCGGGCTCGCCTAGCTGGGCAAACGCGGGCGCGCGACGCACCGACGTCACAAAGTGAGTGTTGCCCAGGCCGCCGGCGCCACCGGGCGCCACGACGACGCGCTCGCCGTCGTGTACCAGGTCGGCAATCTCGAACATCGGGGTCTGCGTCTCGGGATCGAGCTCGCGCACCACGGTGCCCATGGGGACCTTGAGAATCAGGTCCTCGCCGCTCTTACCGTTACGACGGGCACCCTGCCCGTGCGTGCCGCGCTCGGCGCGAAAGTGATGCTTAAAGCGGTAATCGATCAGCGAAGAAAGCTGGGCATCGGCCTGGATGACGACATTGCCGCCACGACCGCCGTCGCCGCCATCGGGGCCGCCCTTGGGGACAAATGCCTCGCGCCTAAACGACATGCATCCGGCTCCGCCGTCGCCGCCGCACACGTTGATGCGGCTGATATCGGTGAACTGTGACAACAGAATCGCCTCCTACAAAAAAAAGAGGGAGACCCTTGAATCCTAAAACTCAAGTGCCTCCCACATATGTGCTCTATGAAGGGTGAATTACGCGTTCGCGAGCGGGCGTACGCTGACCCTGTGCTTGATACCCTTGTGGAACTCAACGGTACCGTCGACCAGCGCGAACAGCGTGTCGTCCTTGCCACGGCCAACGTTCTCACCCGGGTGGATGTGAGTGCCGTGCTGACGGACGAGAATCGTGCCCGTGGTTACCGTCTGGCCGGCATAGCGCTTCGTGCCAAGGCGCTGACCGCGGGAGTCACGGCCATTACGGGAGGAACCGAGTCCTTTTTTGTGTGCCATTGTGTATACCTACTCTTTCGTTACGAGTGTAATCTACTCGGCGACGGGAGCCTCGGCAACAGCCTCGGCCTCTGCCTTGACAGCCTTCTTGGCGCGGGACGTAGCCTGGACCTTCACGATCTTCAGCTTGGTGAGCTGCTGACGGTGACCCTTCAGACGACGATAGCGCTTACGCTTGTGGAACTTGAAGACCAGCTGCTTCTCGCCCTTGAACTGCTCAACGATCTGAGCGGTAACCTTGGCCTTGGCCAGCTTGTCGGGATCGGTGACGATCTTCTTACCATCGTTGAGGAAGATAACCGGCAGGGTGACCTTGTCGCCCTCATTGCCCTCGATCTTCTCGACGGTGATGACATCGTCGGTGGCGACCTTGTACTGCTTGCCGCCCGTGTTAACGATTGCGTACATGTTTACTTGCCCTTCATGCATCAGTTAGTGCAACAGCCGAATATAGTAGCAGGCGAAAATACCCCCGTCAACGAGTATGTGGAGCAAATCCACAAGTTCGCACAGGTATGGGGCTGACGAGTCGGCCCTCGTCGTCCTCGCATGCTTGATTCTGACGCTCGACATCGTAGGAGCAGATGGTCACGAGGTCTTGCATACCGGTGGAAACAATAGGTGCATCCACGCCCGGGGTCAAGCCCTGCAACAAAACATCAGCAGCAGAAAGCAAAATTTCCGGACGCATGGAGCCCTCGTTGTCGGCATGGGTGTCGAGCATGAGTACCAAATGGTCCGGGCGCTCCCCCGCCGTGAGCTCATAGCCAACGAGCGTGTGATCCAAATCCAAGCGCTTGCTCTTTTTTCCGCGCGCGTAGTCAATGCCATGGTCCGCGCGCAACGTGTCGATCGCACGACGCACCTCGTCGGCGCTTACGGGCGCCTCGGGATCCAAGTGCAGGTCGATGCGATACGACAGGCGCGTGAGCTGCGCCGTCAACGCCGGCGTGCGCACGTCGATGTACGCCGCCTCGATGGGCGCCAGATCGGCCGGAGACGC
>CAUDYH010000086.1 GCA_958453575.1 uncultured Collinsella sp. | reverse complement strand
GTGGGCGATTCCATGATCTTCAAGGTCATCTGCATCGCCTTCCTGATTACCCTGTTCGCCAACATGGCTGCTTGGTCCTTCGGCGTCAACTCCGTCGCTCGCTATGCTGCTGAGCACGGCAACATGCCCAAGGTCTTCGCCTCGATGATCTCCGAGGACGACATGCCCAACGGCGCCAACCTGGTCAACGCTGTCGTTGCCTCCCTGGTGCTGTGCCTGCAGCTCGTTCCCATCGACGCCATCTCCAACGGTGTCTTCTGGATGCTCTTCGGCACCTCCGTCGTCTTCCTGCTGCTCACCTACATCCCGATGTTCCCGGCATTCCTCAACCTTCGTAAGAACGACCCGAACCGTGAGCGCATCTTCACGTTCCCGTTTAAGGGCGCCATGATGAAGGTTATGCTCGCCATCCCCTGCATCGAGCTGGTTCTTGCCATCGTTGCAACGCTGATTCCGTTCTCCGCTGCTGAAATTGGCGACAAGGTCCCGATGATCGTCATCTTCATCGTGCTCGTGCTCATCGGCGAGGTCGTCCGCGTCGTCAGCGCTAAGGGCCGCAAGGAAGAGTACAAGGGTCTGACCCCTGAGCTCGCAGCCCAGCGTCTCGCTGAGGAGGCCGCCGAGGCCGAGGAGAACTAGAGCACCCGGTTCTGGGACTCCGACCCTCCTCGCGTACCAACGTGCGCTTCGTCGGGCTTGTCGCTCCCGACTCTGGGCACTCCGGCCTCTTTGGAGGCGTGCCCAAGCGACAGGTTTGCTAACCATTCCCTGGGGTGGGTGTGAGCTATTGCTCCGGTAACCACCGCCCACCCCAATCTCTCTTCCGTATCCTTCGTGCGTTCTGTCTCCGCGCACCGGGTTACGTCGTCGCTTGCCGGTGCGACTCCGTGAAAACCGGCGCCGGGCGCCCCGACCTTTGCCGGGGAACGGGCGCCTACCATCTCTTGGTTTTAGGCTGCGGGTAACCCGCCCGCGGCAAACGATCGTTCGATTTGGAGGAAATCTTATGCGTACGATCACCGAGTCCGAGTCCACCCCCAAGGCCGACGGCTTCTTCATGCCCGCCGAGTTCGCCCCGCAGGATCGCGTGTGGATGGGCTGGCCCCACCGCACCGACACCTGGGCCCACGGCGCCAAGCCTGCTCAGAAGCAGTATGCCGCCATCGCCCGCGCCATCTCCGAGTTCACCCCGGTCTATATGTGCGCCAACCAGGTCGACTATGCCAACTGCAAGGCCGTCTTCGAGAACGACGAGAACGTCACCGTCATCGAGATGACCACCGACGACGCCTGGTTCCGCGACACCGCCGCCACCTACGTCATCAACGGCAAGGGCGAGAAGCGCGCCAACCACTGGCACTTCAACGCCTACGGCGGCCTCGTCGACGGCCTCTATTTCCCGTGGGACAAGGACGAGCAGATCGCCCTTAAGATGGCTGAGCTCTCCGGCTGCCGTCGCTATCGTCCCGACGACATGATCCTCGAGGGCGGCTCCATCACCGTCGACGGCGAGGGCACCCTTGTCGTTACCGACCAGTGCCTCCTGTCCCCCGGCCGCACCTGCTCTGCGGTGCTCGAGGAGGAAGAGGATCCCGAGTCCATCTGGCCCAAGTACCACAAGAAGTTCGAGCCCTGGAGCGAGGAGCTTCGCGAGTACATGAACGAGCACCTCAAGGATTACCTGGGTGTCGAGAAGGTCATCTGGGTCAAGGAGGGCATCGACCCCGAGGAGACCAACGGCCACATCGACGACGTCGCCACGTTCATTGCCCCGGGCGTCATGGCCTGCATCTGGACCGACGACCCCGAGTACCCGTTCTACGAGCAGTGCCACGCTGCCTACGAGACCCTTTCCAACGCCGTTGACGCCAAGGGCCGCAAGCTGAAGGTCTACAAGCTCTGCATGCCCGTGAACCCGCTGTTCATGGACCAGGCTTCCTGCGACACCATCGACGCCGACGAGAACGCCGAGCCGCGCGTCCCCGACGAGCCGCTGATCGCCTCCTACATGAACTACCTTGTCACCAACCACGGCGTTATCGTCCCGCAGTACGGCGACGAGAACGACCAGCTGGCCGTTGACACGCTCCAGAAGATCTATGACGAGGTCTGGGGCGAGGGCGTCTACAAGTGCGTCGGCGTTCAGTCCGAGCAGGTCGTCTTCGGCGGCGGAAACATCCACTGCATCACGCAGCAGGAGCCGTCCGCTTAATCGTCTGACTTTCCGAGGCACCCCATCTCGCCGCTCAAACCGTCGCTCGCGTACCAAAGTACGCTTCGCTCCTCTTTCGCGGCGACCTGGGGCACCTCGAAAACCCAGCCGATCAATCGGACAATCGGCGAATCGAACCATCTTGGGGCATTGATGGTCGGCTTGCCCGATGTCTTGGTCGGTTGGGTTTTCTTTGGGCACTCCGTTGCCTCCACATCGGAGTGCCCTTTTTCTTTGATTGAATACGCGTCTGATCTGGGATTTATTGCGGGTTAGGCCAATTGTTCGCTTGAATTTCCCAGGTCAGACGCGTATTCAATTGCTGATAGTTTCCGGTTGCGAGCGCGACCGTTTTGATCGGAGTATCTATGTACCAGCGTATCGTTGTCTACACGCGCCTGTTCCGCGAGCGTTGGTCCAACAATTGCATCCTCTCTTCTCTTTGGGATGGCACCTGCACCGGTGACGCGGCCTGCAACCCTACCTTGGGCTGCGCCTTCGGTACAGATGCCATCCTTTTTGCTGTAGGGGGAGCGTGCCATGGCAGGTAAAAAGTTCTCCCTGTTCGAGGTCATCCTCTCGGTCATCTGCGTTGTCTTTACCATCGAGGCGGCTGCTCCGGCATCTGCCATGGGTAACGTGCAGTTCTTCTGGTGGATCTTCCTCATCATTACGTTTTTGCTTCCCTATGGCCTGGTGGTGGCCGAGCTCGGTACGGCGTTCGATTCCGAGGGCGGCCTGTACGATTGGGTTCGCCTGGGCTTGGGCGACCGTTGGGGCGCCCGTTGCTCCTGGTGCTACTGGGTCAACTTTCCACTGTGGGTGGCAAGTATTGCCTGTATGTTCCCCAGTGTCATCAATGCGGTATGGGGCATCGAGTTTTCGCTCGGGGTTCGAATTGCCATCGAACTTACCTTTGTGTGGGGCGTCACGGTCATGGCGATGCACCCGGTGTCCGAGGCCGATTGGGTCATGGACGGCGGTGCCGTCATCAAGGTGCTCATTACCGCCGTAGTGGGAATCGTCGGCATCTGGTTTGCCTGCAATAACGGCTTTGCAAACGATATGTCGTTTAAGACCTTCATTCCAGATTTGGGCGACACCAATTCGTTGACGTACCTATCGATCATCCTGTTCAACTTTATGGGCTTCGAAGTGGTCGCGACCTTTGCCAGCACGATGAAAAACCCGTCGCGCGATATCCCCAAGGCGGTTATTGCCGGTGGCGTGGCCATTGCGGCGATCTACATTATTTGCGGTATCGGCATTGGAGCCGCGGTTCCCACCGAGCAGCTTTCACTCGATTCGGGCATTGTGGACGCGGTCGCCGCCATGGTGGGGCGCGCTCACCCGCTGACGATGGTCGTGGGCGTGGCCTTTTTGGTGACGCTGTTCGCCAACATGATCTGCTGGAGCTTTGGCGTCAACAACGTGGCGAGCTATGCCGCGCGCCATGGCAACATGCCGCGCCCCTTTGCGCTGGTGTCCAAGAAGACCGGCATGCCCAACGGCTCGGCACTCATTAACGGTTGTTTTGCCAGCTTGGTGCTGCTACTTCAGATTCCGCTGGGCGAGGGTTCCGACGTCTTTTGGGTCTTCTTCTCGATGAACGTCGTCTTTCTGCTCATGAGCTATATCCCGATGTTCCCGGCGTTTTGGCGCCTGCGTAAATACGACGACCGCTCACGTGTGTTCCGCGCGCCCTTCGAGGGCAAGGTGCTTGCGGTAGCGCTTGCGGTGCCGGTGGTAGAGCTCGTGCTTTCGATTGTTGCGACAATCGTGCCGCTTAACAGCTCGCCCGCCGAGATGTCAAAGTTGCCCATTCTCATGGGTGTGGTGATCGGCGTGTTGCTGGGCGAGGTTTCGCGCCTCATATCG
Source organism: uncultured Collinsella sp. (assembly GCA_958453575.1). Taxonomy (GTDB): domain Bacteria; phylum Actinomycetota; class Coriobacteriia; order Coriobacteriales; family Coriobacteriaceae; genus Collinsella. The sequence goes on along the minus strand of CAUDYH010000086.1, from coordinate 1,945 downwards.
CGCCGCGGCCGCAGTGTCGATAATCCCGGCGTTGGCGCAAGGGGGACAGGTCGCTTCGCACCAAAACAGTAGCGCCGCGAGTTGTGCGGCGCTGGCTGCATCTTGGATTACTGTTCGCGGTGCTCGGGATCAGAAGCGAGCTTAGGCGCAAAGTAGGGGACGTGGCCCAGGTAAGGGCAACTGTCCGTACGCTCGCCGACAACGCAGGGGATATCTTCGTAGGTGAGTGAGTCGCTCAGGCGGGCGATGGTCTTGGCGGCAGGAGCGACGAGCATCTTGAGCGGTGCGATAGGCGCCATGGCATCTCCTTTCTTGCATGCGACCCGTGTTTTGGCGCGAATGTATACGCCGCCAGTCTAGCATTCCGCCGAGGAGAGCTCCAAACCACCACAAAGGTGATGAGCAGATGCAAGTGAGTAGACTTTTTTGAACTTACCGAGCACACCGCGACAAATACTCAATAAAACCGCAGGTCAGAGCTGTGGCGTTTTGGGGCGTGCTTGGTCTCCTACAAAAAGCCTGCTCACTTGGTTTTTCTGCTAGAAGACCGCCGCGATGGAAGGCAGCTCCCTCGTGGCGGCAGACATTTGCCCAGATAAAACCTGCCAAAATAAACCCGTCTACTCTTTGAGCCAGAGCCGACAATAATTCAAATGGCGAAACCAAAGGGCGTTCTCCACATGGAGGGCGCCCTTTTTTATCGCGGGATGTTTTGCGTGGCAGTCATGAGGCCCAGGCGGTTGCTGACGCCGAGCTTGCGATAGATGGCGTTGACGTGCTTCTTGACGGTTGACTCGCTTATGAATAGCTCGTTTGCCATCTGTTTGTTCGTTTTGCCGTCGAGCATGAGCCGCATGACTTCGGCTTCGCGCGGTTGGATATTGTGTTCTGTAATGAAGGCGTTCAGATGGTTTGTGTCTTCGGTCTGGGTGAGTTTAATGCCCCGAGGATAGAGGTTGGCGAGCGCGAGGCTCGCGTGCCGAGCGATTTCGAGCAGGATTGCGAGCTCGGTGTCGGTGAAGTCTCCGGCTGTGCGTTCGCGAAACAGGGTGATGCTTCCTAGCGGCCTGTCGTTGTGCGCGAGCGTGGCCGTACAGCCAAAGTAGACGCCCTGCGGTTCCATCCATTTGCGATAGATGGGCGTGGCATCGCGTCGCTCGACGTCGACGAGGTCGAGGTCGCGGTAGACGCCGACCTTATGTAAGTCAAAGCTCCATGTTGTATAGTCCATCGCGGCGTAGCGGTTGTAGTAGTCGCTCAGTGCGCGGTCGTCCATTCCGCTGCTTGCGGGGTGGACGTAACGTGGGGCATCACTGCCCGCCGCCTCGATCAGGTCGAACATGGCGATCCGATGGGGCACGAGCCCTGTCGTTCCCTCGAGGGTCTCCTTTTGCAGCTTATCGACACCGTGTGATGCGTGGATTGCAAGCGCGAGCTCGTTGAGAGCAGTCCAGGTCGTACTGTCCAACTCAATAGTCTGCTGTTTATTGCATGGGGGCATAGGGCGTCCTTTCCATTGTGGAACCCAGTATGTCATGTTCTCGGCCTGAATAGAACTTTAGGTCAGCGAATGGTATACCGTCGGTCGCTGAAAGGGGCTCGAGGGACCATTGAGGACATCTGGCTACGGCTGCATCATGGTCTCGTCAAGCAAAAGCACCGAGATTTAGGAGCTTGAAATGAAGACCATCTATGAGAGTGAATCCACGCCTAAGAAGGACGGGTTCTATATGCCCGGCGAGTATGAGGAACAGGAGCGCACCTGGATTTTGTGGCCGCATCGTTCGGATGTGTGGCGCTGCGGCGCCAAGCCGGCGCAGAAGGTCTTCACCGAGATCATCAAGACCATTGCACGTTTTCAGCCCATCACTGTGGGCGTCAACACCGAAGACTTCCCCGCGGTGTGTGAGATCTTCGACGGCGTTGAAAACGTGCGCGTTATCCA
>CAUDYH010000085.1 GCA_958453575.1 uncultured Collinsella sp. | reverse complement strand
AGAAGAACACCACGACCGTCTGCGGCACGCTCAAAGGCGTCGGATCGGACCAGGGTCCGCTCCGCAGCTGCCCCGGCTGCATCGACGACGCCGTCGACATCGCCTGCGATGTGCTAAAGCAGCTCGCCGAGTAAACGGCGACAACATAAAACGACGGCCGGCGCGCTTGGGATTCATCCAAAAGCACGCCGGCCGTCGTCGTTAGAACTCAGCAAACTCGGGAGCGCTGACCTCAATCTCCTCACGCCCCGCCATAAGCTCGCGCATCTTAACGCAAAACGGCTCCTGCTCCCCCGCCTTAAACACCAAATGAATCGTCACGGCATCCGCGTAATCGGTATCCGAAACCTTGGCATCCGAATCCTGGGCCAAACGAAGCACTTGCTCATACTGCGGATAGGCCACACGCACATCAACCGGCACGACGCTCGTCATCTCAACGATCTGCCCGGCTTCCTGAGCCGCAGCCACCGCCGTCTGCGTCGCCGCGGTATAGGCGCGTACCAAGCCACCAGGTCCCAACAACGTACCACCAAAATAGCGTGTCACTACGCAGCAAACATTTTTGAGCCCCGCACCGCGCAGCACCTCGAGCGTCGGCATACCACTCGTGCGGCTCGGTTCACCATCATCGCTCTGGCGCTCGCGTCCATCGACCAAAATCCACGCGGGAACATTGTGTCGAGCGTCATAATGACGCTTGCGAACCATCTCGATAAAGGCATTCGCCTCGTCCTCGGACTCAATATGGACCAGCTGGGCAATAAACCGGCTCTTGCGGTCCACAAACTCGCCCGAAACCTCAATATTCGATTGCAGAGTAAAATAGCTGTCCAACAAAGCCCCTCAACAAAATAAAGCGCAGCAACAAACAGCCTCAATAATACGGCAAAGGCCGTACCGATTGTCAGGGTAACAAAAATGCCAAGTGGGCCTGTAAGCCGGGTTCTGTCGTGAACGGTCATTTATCTTGTCTGCACGTTACCGTGCAGCTCCACGCACGCTACCCGAACGCGGACCGGGCCGGCCCATAGCGTTCCTATTCGCGCTTGCTCCGGATGGGGCTTGCCAAGCCGCCGTGTTGCCACGACGCTGGTGGTCTCTTACACCACCGTTTCAGCTTTTCCCTTTACGCCTTGCGACGCAGGTGGGAGTCTTCTTTTCTGCGGCGCTTTCCGTCGGATCACTCCGCCCGGCCGTTAGCCGGCATCCCGCCCTCTGGAGCCCGGACTTTCCTCACGCGTACCGCAAGCAGTACATCGCGCGACCGTCTGGCCCACTCAGCAGTGCAAGAGTGTAGCACACCGCCGCCACAGGCAACGGCACAACACAAGCGCTCGACACGATAAACCAAGAAGCGCCCATGCGCTACAATAATCCCGTCGATGGGCAACGTTGTCAGTCGAGACGCGACCGCGCTCCGCACCCCTCCGTCTACTCGGTGCGTTCCCGCCTCCTCCCCGAGGCGGGATGTCGGCTTTTTTCATGCACCGACAATTCAATAGCCTGTGGACAGCCCGGCAGCATTGCGCATCTCGGTGCCAAATGCAAAAAGGGACCCGTCCATTACGGACGGATCCCTTAAAACAAGTGATCGTCAAACCGATTTACTCGGCGTCAGTCTCCTCGTCCTTCTTCTCGGAAGGCAGCGGGGTAACCTCGATCTCGACGCCCAGAGTCTCAGCAGCGGACTTCATGGACAGGGAGATACGACGACGGTCGAGGTCGATCTCCATGACCTTGACCTGAACCTTGTCGCCCACGTGGGTGACCTGAGAAGGCTGATCGACGTGCTTGTTGGCCATCTCGGAGATGTGCACCAGGCCCTCGATGCCCTCGCCCAGATCGACGAAAGCGCCGAACGGGACAAGCTTGGTCACAGTGCCCTCGACGATAGCGCCGACGGGATACTTCTTGACCAGTGCGCGCCACGGATCCTCGGTGGTCTGCTTGAGACCCAGGGAGATGCGCTCGCGGTTGAGATCGACGTCGAGAACCTCGACCTCGACCTCCTGGCCGACCTTGACAACCTCGGAAGGATGGTTGACGTGGTTCCAGGAGAGCTCGGAGATGTGGATGAGGCCGTCGATACCGCCGAGGTCGACGAAGGCGCCGAAGTCGACGATGGAGGAAACGGTGCCCTGGAGACGCATGCCAGACTTGAGCTTGGACAGGATCTCGGAGCGCTCGGCCTTACGGGACTCCTCAAGCACGACGCGACGGGAGAGGACAACGTTGTTGCGGTTGCGGTCCATCTCGATGACGCGGGCCTCGATGCGGGTGCCCATGTAGGAGGTGAGGTCCTTGACGCGACGGAGGTCGACGAGGGAAGCGGGCAGGAAGCCACGCAGGCCGATGTCGAGGATCAGGCCGCCCTTGACAACCTCGATAACCTCGCCCTCGACGTTCTCGCCGGAGTTGAACTTCTCCTCGATGCGGTTCCAAGCACGCTCGTACTCGGCACGCTTCTTGGACAGGACCAGACGACCGTCCTTGTCCTCCTTCTGGAGAACCAGAGCCTCGATGGGATCACCGAGTGCAACGATGTCTGCAGGGTTAGCGTCCTTGCGGATGGACAGCTCGCGGACCGGGATAACGCCCTCGGACTTGAATCCGATGTCAACGAGCACCTCGTCATGCTCGATCTTAACGACAGTGCCGTTAACGAGATCGCCCTCATCAAAGTCGGTAATCGTACCGTCGATGAGGTTGTTCATCTCCTCCTCGTTGACATCGTCAAGAGAGAAAATGGACGAGTTCTGAATCTCACTCAAAGGTGGACCCCTTTCGAACTACGGGGCCCCGATTGCTAGGACCTACAGAAGGGTGCGACAAGCACACAACGTTTAGGAACACTCGGGAGCCGACAGATACTAATGTGACGCTTATGCAATCACGTTCGTATAGGTTACGGGGAAATGAGTTCGATTTCAAGCGTGAACTGCGATTTTTTACTCGTGTGGAGACTTTTTCGTAATCTTATGAACACACGTCTCCGCAACTTGACGATAACCAGCCAGGCATTCGGCTTTGGGGTAAAGTATCCGGAGCCAACGATTCTAGATCGATTTTTCGAGAAAGGTGCCCGCGTGCTCAAAGCAGTCGTTTTCGATATGGACGAAACGCTTCTTAGCATCAACCTCAACGCGTTCATCCTTCGCTATTTTAAGGATGTCTCTTCGATGCTCGCGGATATCGGCCGCCGCAGCCGCGGTGGCACGATGGCACGCCTCGGCACCATCCTGGTCGACCTCAACGCCAATCGCCGCAGCGGCACGGACAACCGCACCAATCTTGAGTTTTACCAAGAAGAGGTCGAGCGCCGATGCGGTATCCGTCTCTCCGATCCCATCATCTACGAGGCGTTTACCTACTATGACCGCGAAGTTCTTCCGTACAAGAACGACGATGTCATTAACGCCCACGCCATGCCGGGCGCGCACGCCGCGCTCCAGGCCGTACAGGACGCTGGACTGCGTTGCGCGCTCTTTACCAACCCCAGCTTTCCCCAGGGGGCCATCGAGTGCCGCATGGGCTGGGGCGACCTGGCTGACGCCCCCTTTGAGCTCGTAACGCACATGGGAAACGCCACCCGATGCAAGCCCGATGCCACCTACTATCTAGAGCAGCTTCAGGTGATGGGGCTCGAGCCGCACGAGGTCCTTATGGTGGGCAACGATCCCAAACGCGACTTCCCGTCCCCCGATTGCGGCATCCAAACCGCCTTTGTGGGCCAAGGTAAGCCCAGCCGAGCCACCTGGCGCGGAACCATGGAAGACTTCGCCCGCGACTTTAACGCCGTAGTAGAGGCCTTCTGCGAACACCAAGTAGCCGACGAACTGTCTTAACAAACCTGGGTTTTACCGATCATGATGTTGAGGATCTCGACGTCGGTATCTTTCATGCCCACACGGCCCACGTAGCCCATGCTGGCGATTGTCTGCTCGACGGTATCCTGGATCAGGCCCTCGCCGGCACGGAAGCCACGGCCCTGCATGGCCATATCGTGGCCCAGAATCGCCGCATCGACGGCAGCGGAAATCTTGGCGGCACAGCTTGCCTTGGCGCCATCGCACACGATGCCGCCAACGTTGCCGAGCGTGTTCGAGACCGTCGCGCCAATCTGCTCGCGCGTACCACCGCACAGCCAGGTAATCGCAGCGCCGGCGCCGCACGCGGCACAAATAGCACCGCAAAACGCCGAGAGCGCACCAATATAGCTCTTGATATGCACAGCGATAAGATCGGACAGCATCACGGCGCGCACCAGGCGATCGTGGTCGCAGCGCAGATACTCGGCATACTCCATAACGGGCAGCGCGCAGGTAATGCCCTGATTGCCCGAGCCGCACACAATGGCGACCGGCAGCGCGCAGCCGTTCATGCGGGCGTCGGACCCGGCGGCTGCACGGGCGCGGGCACGGCAGGCGACGTCATCGGCACGTGCACCCAGCAGCGTACGGCCCACCTCGGCGCCCCAAGCGTGCGCCAGGCCCTCGGCACTGATCGCACCGTTCAGCTCAATCTGACGCTCAACGGCAGCGCGGGCGTCCTCAATGTCACCGTCCTCGATAAAGTCGATGATAGACTCAATGCTCATAGGGGTGTCGGCGTTATCCGCCGCGCGCTCGGCCACCACGCGCTCCGCGCAGGCGGCACACTCCCCCGCCGACTTACCGCATACCGGGATACCGTCGAGCGTATGGCATGTGACGTTGGTGTGGTGGTCGGTAATCTCGACGACCGCGGTATGGCCTCCGGCCGTGGCAGTCACCTTGATGTAGAGGTTGGGCACACCCTCGACAAGCGACACATCGCAGTAGCCGGCGTCGGCGAGGAGCTCGGCCACGCGAGCACGGTCTTCATCGTCAACGCTCTCGAGCACCTCGAGCGCGCTCTTAGCGTCTCCGCCCACGGCACCCAGCACAGCCGCGGCTTCGATGCCATGCATTCCGCCCGAGTTGGGCACGGTCACGCTCTTGACGTTCTTGATGATGTTGCCCGAGCAGGCAACGTCCATATGATCGGGTTCGCAACCGAGCGTCTGGCTCGCCAGCGCCGCTGCATAGGCAACGGCAATGGGCTCGGTGCAGCCGAGCGCACAGACAAGCTCGCGGTTCAAAACATCGCAAAACGCGGTATCACGAAGGGAATCGGCAGACATAGGTATCTCCTACTTGTATAACGGGCTGGGCTCTCAAAAATAGTTAGTTCTTTTATTTGATAACAATGCATCAAAAACCGCAACCATGGTTCCGGCGGACGGCGCTCGAGCACAAATTGGCGGAATTATTCATGAGAAGCCGGTCTTGTTGCATGCTAAAGCGTTTGACCAAAAAACGCCCAAGCGTTTACGCAAAAGTCGCGCTATCATGCAGTCGAACGCGGTAAAACCTTTAGCATTTGCGCCGCACAGACCAGAGAGGAACCATCCATGAAGATCGGTATCGGTAACGACCACGCCGCCGTCGAGCTCAAGAACATCATCTCCGAGCACCTGAAGGAGCGCGGCTGCGAGGTCGTGAACTTTGGCACCGACACCTCCGAGAGCTTTGACTACCCCATCGCCGGTTACAAGGTGGGTAAGGCTGTGGCTAACGGCGACGTCGACCTGGGCATCCTGATCTGCGGCACTGGCGTTGGCATTAGCCTCGCTGCCAACAAGGTCGAGGGCGTGCGCGCTGTCGTTTGCTCCGATCCCTTTAGCGCCAAGCTCTCCCGCATGCACAACAACACCAACGTGCTCGCCTTTGGCGCCCGCGTCGTGGGCTCCGAGCTCGCCAAGATGATTGTCGACGAGTGGCTCGACGCCGAGTTTGAGGGCGGTCGTCACGAGCGTCGCGTTAACCTCCTCAACGAGATCGACCACACGCGCGGCCTCAAGGTCGTCGACGAGGCCTAAACCAGTCAGTGTCACAAGCTAACAGCAGGGGCCCGCTCGGAACTCATGTCCGAGCGGGCCCCTTCATAGATTATGGAATAAAAGGGCGCCGCGGATGGAGTTCCGCGGCGCCCAAGCCACACGCTAACAGCTTTAA
>CAUDYH010000084.1 GCA_958453575.1 uncultured Collinsella sp. | reverse complement strand
AAGGAAAGTACCACGGCGAGCACGTAGCTCAGCGGTTCGACCTCGACGTCAAAGTACAGCGACGGCATCTGCAAAATGTAGGTAAAGCTCTCGGCCAGCAAGCCGCCCAGCGGTACGCCCAGTGCGGCTCCAATCGCTGTAAGAATCAACGTCTCCTTGTTGACGTAATGGTGCACCTCGCCACGGCGAAAGCCCAGTACCTTGATGGTCGCCAGCTCGCGTTCGCGCTCCGAAATATTCGTATTAGACAGCGTAAACACCACCACAAACGACAGGCACGCCGCCATAAAGGTCACAAGCACCACGACCGAATTGATAATCGTAAAGTTTGCCTCATAGTTTTCCCAATGCTCGGCGGTACTCGACAGCGTAATCCACCCATCGCTCTTAAGACGGTTGGTAAACGCAATCTGATCGGCCGACGAACCCTTAAGCAGCGCAAGGATGCCGTTAAGGCGTGCGCTTCGGCCAAACGCGTGCTCATAGGTGCCCTGCGTCATGTAAAGCGTGTTGCCCAGATAGTTGAGCGAAATGTCGCTGATTTTAACCTTGGCAACATTGAGCGACGAATCCTGGACGTGAGCCGTGTCACCCGGCTTGATCCCCAGCACCAGCTGAGAGCTCTTGCTCAAATACACATCCCCGTCACGCAGGGTGAGCGGTTCTTTGGACTCATCCTCAAGGCGTACATAGTCGTCCAGATTGTTCGTGCGGTCATCGGGCACCACGATCAGCTGCACGGTCTCGCTCTTTCCGCCGAATGTAAAGGTGACGTTGTCGGTCATAATCGGCAGCGTCGAAGTCACGGTCACGTTGGAATCATTGGCCGCGCTGCGCTCATCGAGCGCCGCGCACGCCTGCGTAAAGTCATCGGGGTTGGCGACCGCCAGCAGGTCATAACGCGTGATATGTCCGTATTGCTTGGGCGAAAGCGCGACCGACGTATCACGGATGCCCATACCGCAAATCACAAGCGCCGTACAGCCCGCGATGCCAAAGATGGTCATAAAGGCGCGCTTTTTGTAGCGGAACAGGTTACGCGCTGCCACCTTATTCAAAAAGCCCATGCGGCGCCAGATAAAGCCAATGCGCTCGAGCAAGATGCGCGAGCCGGCACGCGGGGCCTTGGGGCGCATGAGCGAGGCGGGGGTCTCGGCCATCTCGTGGCGGCAGGCGATAATCGTGGCGCCCACCACGCCCACGGCAAACAGCGCCACCGACACGAGCGACGACACGATGTCGTACGAAAGCAGCATCTGGGGCAGCGAGTACATGTCGTCGAACACCGTAAACAAGAACAGCGGCAGGCCCACAAATCCGATGATGTTGCCGAGTACGCCGCCAATCAGACACGCCCACAGCGAGTAGTCCACATATTTGGACAGGATACGCCCGCGTGAATAGCCGAGCGCCTTGTACAGGCCGATAAGCGTGCGCTCCTCCTCGACCATACGTGTGGCGGTGGTGAGGCTGATGAGCACGGCGACGATAAAGAAGATGAACGGGAACACCGTGGCGATGGCCTCAATTGACGAGCTATCGCTCTCGACGCTCGAGTAGCTTGCGATATTGCCGCGGTCCTGGATGTACCAGGTGCATTCGCCCAGGTCAGAGAGGTCGGCGCGGGCATCGGTAAACTGCTGGTCGGCGGCGGCACGGCGCTGGTCCAGGTCGGCTTGTGCCTGCGCACGCTCGTCGCTGCCCTCGGCCATACGGTCAATGTTGCCCTGTTCAATCCCAAAGAGCATATTCGTCTGGCGCTCGGCCGCATCCAAGCTTGCCGGCGTGTCGACCGTCAGCTCCTGAGCGCGCGCCTTCTCCCGCTCCTCGCGGATCTTCTCGATATTGCCCTTGACCTCATTGATCTTTGCCGTGTAGGCATCCGAATAGGAGTTGAGGCTCTTGGCCCCCTCGACGGTCACGTGGATCGCGGAGTAAGAAGAAGATGTCGCGGCGTCCTCGCTCACATAGAACTTATAGTCCGCAGTCGAAGCAGCGCGAAAGGCATTAACCGTCGAGTCGGAGCTCACGTCGGTGGGATCGAGAACCTCGGCCGTGATAGTGTAATCCCCATCGGCAAACTGGTCCTTGGCGCTTTGGTTCGACGAGCTCGCGTCATTGGCGGCAAAACTCACCGTATCGCCGATTTTCTTGTCCGAAGCCTTCAAGAACTTCGAAGTCACCGCGACCTCACCGGCGCTCTCGGGCAAATCGCCGCTCACCAGCACCGGTTGATCGATATTCTCCTTGGAAAGACTCTGCACGACCACGCGCTCGCGCGTTGTACCCACGGCGGTGTAGGCGGTCTCGGTATAGATGCCCTCGGCCGTCTCGACGCCGTCGACCTCTTGAATGGCCGCAAGATCGTCGCGCGTAAGGCCATAGGTCGACTGCACGTTAATGTCATAGACATTCTGCTGGTCAAAATAGGCGTCGACCGAATCGCGCAGATCCTCGCAGCCCGCCTTAAGACCGCACATCACGCTCACGCCAAGCGCGGTGATCACGACGATAGACAGGAAGCGTTTGAGGCTGCCGCGAATCGTGCGGTAGATGCCACGGCGAAAAACCGTCGGCACCATGTCGTTTGAGCTTTGGGCGGTGCGATAGGTCGTAAAATCCCGCTCGCGCTCCTTGGTCTGCGCGTCGCGGCGTTGGCTGTTTTGGCGGTCCTGATTCATGGGCGCTACCACTCGATCGTCTCGATCGGCACGGGATTTTGCTGGACCGTCTCGCTCTCCACGCGACCGCTCTTAAAGCGAATCAAGCGATCGGCCATGGGCGCCAACGCGGAGTTATGGGTGATGATAATGACCGTGATGCCCTGCTTGCGGCAGGTGTCCTGCAGCAGCTGCAAGATTTGCTTGCCGGTTTTGTAGTCGAGTGCACCCGTGGGCTCGTCGCACAGAAGCAGCTTGGGATTCTTGGCCAGTGCGCGGGCGATGGACACGCGCTGCTGCTCGCCGCCCGAAAGCTGTGCCGGAAAGTTGCCCAGGCGCTCGCCCAGACCAACCTGACGAAGCGTCTGTTCGGCATCGAGCGAATCGGGGCAGATCTGAGCTGCGAGCTCGACGTTTTCGAGCGCCGTCAGGTTGGGGACCAGATTGTAGAACTGGAAGACAAAGCCGACGTCAGCGCGGCGGTATTCCACGAGCTGCGCCTCGTTGGCGGCGCTCACATCGCGCCCGTCCACCGTCACGGTGCCAGAGGTTACCGTATCCATGCCGCCCAGGATGTTGAGCGCCGTGGTCTTGCCGGCACCCGAGGCGCCCAGGATAATGGCAAGCTCACCGCGCTCAACCGTAAAGCTCGCGCCGTCGAGCGCGTGGATGCGGGCATCGCCCTCGCCGTATGCTTTGATGACGTCTTTGAATTCGATATAGGCCATCGATCGGTTCCCATCTGGTCGGATAACTCTTTAGTATTACCCATTTCCCACCCACCAAAAAGGGACAGGCTCATTTTGGCAGGTTTTATATGGGGGAATGGCGGGTGTGGGCGAGGCATTGAGGCTATCCAAGTCAACCATTTGACCCAAGCCTCGCCCACCGCTATGATGCCGCTTCGGAATGAATGTCTCCGCTGGGTGCGCTAGCTAAGCTGTCGCGTCACCCTAAACCGCCTTGTTGCTGATGACTTCTGCTGTTACGTGGTGCCTCCTAGGTATCACGCCGCGGCAGGAGTCTTTTTTGTTTTGGAGGAGAAGTGTCAGAAAGCAGCACATCGAGCAGGATTAAACGCCTGGTCAACACCTGTAGCGGCCTCGTGCTTATGGGCGCTGTCGGAATCCCCGTCGGCATTATCGTTGGCGCCATCTGCGCGCTCTTTGGTCGCGTGCTTCTGGCGATTGGCACCTTCCGTGACGAGCACATCACTCTGCTCCTTCCCCTCCTCGCCCTCGCGGGCCTTGCCATCGTGTTTGCCTACCGCACTTGGGGCAAAGGCACCGAACGCGGCATGAGCTTAGTATTCGACGTAGGCCACGGGCGCGAAGACGCTATCTCCCCGCGCTTGGTGCCGCTCATTATGCTGAGCACGTGGGGAACGCACCTCTTTGGCGGCAGCGCGGGACGCGAGGGCGTGGCCGTGCAGATCGGTGCAACCGTCTCACATTGGATCGGCCGACGTTTGCCTTTCCGCGACCCCGGCAACACGTTTTTGCTTATCGGCATGGCTGCCGGCTTTGCCGGACTCTTTCGAACGCCACTTGCAGCCACGGTCTTTGCTATCGAAGTGCTGGTCGCAGGACGCATGGAATACCGCGCGCTGTTTCCCGCGCTTACGGCCTCACTCGCAGCAAGTATGACCTCCGGCGCCCTAGGACTCGAGAAGTTCGAGGTCGCCGTTACCGCCTCGTATGCGCTCGACCTCCCCGGTCTTGGACGGCTAGCGCTGTTGGGTATCGCGTTTGGTATGGTAGGCGGCGCTTTTGCCTGGTGCCTTGCCCATGCCAAGACCCTTGCAGCGCGGCTGTTCCCCAACCCTTACATACGCGTTGCCGTTATGGGCCTTGCACTGTCGGCGATTCTGTTCGTACTGTGGCAGGGGCGATACTGCGGCCTTGGCACAAACCTGATATCGGCAGCGCTGGACGACAACGGCAAGATTGCCATCATGCCTTGGGACTGGGCGCTTAAATTCGCACTCACCATCGCCACGCTTGCCGCAGGATATCAAGGTGGTGAGGTAACGCCGCTGTTCTCCATCGGAGCAAGCCTGGGTGTCGTGCTCGCCGGAATTCTCGGCATGCCCGTCGAGTTCTGCGCCGCGCTGGGCTACGCCGCCGTCTTTGGCGGCGCCACCAACACGCTGCTCGCGCCAATCCTTATCGGTTGCGAGGTCTTCGGTTTCGGTAATCTGCCGGCGTTCTTCATCGTCTGCGTTGTGGCTTACCTATTCAACATGGATAAGTCCATCTACGCCCTGCAGGAGCGGGCGTAGATCGATGTCCAGGCAGGTGGTCTCAACCGGAAACGGCGTCCCACTCTGAGGCTGTATTCCGGGGCACGGTTTCCGCTCGGGACGCCATTCGGAAAGCGCATCCCGCTTTATAACAGAATTCCGGAACGTGGTTTCCGTCTGAGCCTCCATTCGGAAAGCGTGTCCCGTTCTTTCACGGCATCTTGGCTATGCAAAGTGCTCGAGCGTTACTCCTCGTACGCGCCCTCAAGCCGCAGCAGCCACTCCTTGCGGTCAAGGCCGCCAGCATATCCGTTGAGCGAACCATCGGCGGCAACCACGCGATGGCACGGCACAATAATCGAAATGGGATTACGCGCGACCGCGGCCCCCACGGCACGGGGAGACACAACGGGTGCCTCATTTCCCGGCACACGATGTCGAGCCGCAACACGCTGGGCGATCTCGCCATACGTAGCGACCTCGCCACGCGGAATTGAAAGCAGCTCGTACCAAACTTCACGCTGAAACGCCGTGCCAATCATATGCAACGGCGGCGTAAACCGAGGCTCCTGCCCCGCAAAATAAGCATTCAGCCAAGCCCAGGAACGCTCAAGCACCGAAGAAGCCGCACCATTTGCCGGACTCACCGAAGACATCCCACCGGCACCAGAAACCGCATCGGCACCTACGACATACTCCGCATCCTCTTTGAGCAGCGTAGAGCCAAAGTGCTCCTGCCTCTCAAACCAAAGCCCCGTCAAACCGCGGCCATCAGCGGCAAGCAGGATTTCGCCCAAAGGCGAAGCAAACGTCGTCGTGACCACCAGCGGCTCCTTTCAAAACTCCGCAACATAATACCGCGAATTGTGCAGACAACCCCAATCGACCCCAAAGTCACCCAAGGCAGCAGGCGCGAACGCGCCGTAGCTGCCGGCCGAGCCCCACAGTCCCCAAAGGCGGCAGGCGCGAAGCGCCAAGGCCGCCGCCGGGACCAGGGCCCGCAACAACCACGTGCCCCCACATCAGCCCAACGGCCCCAACCAACAACGGCCCCATCGCAGGCCGCGCGCAGCAGCGTCACCGCAGGCGGGGGCCGGGTTTAGTTTTCAGAACACTCCGCAGACCAGTGTGGCGCCTTGTCCGCGGCT
>CAUDYH010000083.1 GCA_958453575.1 uncultured Collinsella sp. | reverse complement strand
TGGAAACTACCAAGGCCGGTCTCGATGATCTTCTCCATCTCCTCGCGGCGGTAGATAATCTCGCCGCCGGTCGAGAAGTCGGGCATGGGCATGTACTCGAGCAGGTCGCAGTCGGGATCCTGCAGGTAGTGCATCGTGGCGGTGCAGACCTCGTTGAGGTTGAAACCGCAGATGTCGGACGCCATGGCGACGCCGATGCCCTTATTGGCCGAGACAAGGATGTTGGGGAACGTGGTGGGCAGCAGGCGCGGCTCCTTCATGGCACCGTCGTAGCTGTCGACGAAGTCGACCGGATCCTTGTCGATGTCCTTGAAGATTTCGGCGCTGATGGGGGAGAGCTTAGCCTCGGTATAACGCGAGGCGGCGTAGCTCAGGTCGCCCGAATAGTACTTGCCAAAGTTGCCCTTCGACTCCACGAAGGGGGCAAGCAGCGCCTCATTGCCGGTGGCCAGACGCACCATCGTCTCGTAGATCGCGGCGTCGCCGTGCGGGTTGAGCTTCATGGTCTGGCCCACGATGTTGGCGCTCTTCTGGCGCTCGCCCTTGAGCAGGCCCATCTTGTACATGGTGTAGAGCAGCTTGCGATGCGAGGGCTTAAAGCCGTCGATCTCGGGGAACGCACGCGAGACGTTGACGCTCATGGCGTAGGGCATGTAGTTGACCTCGAGCGTCTGCGTGATCGGCTGGTCGGTGACCTCGGAGTGCAGGCCGATGACATTCTCGGCGTTGACCTGCTTTTTCTTTGGCTGGTTCTTCGTCTTCTTCTTTGCCACGATTTCCTCTTGAACTTCTTATGGGCCGTCGTTATCGATTTGCTGTTACTGCAGGTCCAGCTGGTCCAGGTACTCTTTGCCGTGCTCCGAGATATGGCGCTTGCGGCCCGCCTCGTCGTTGCCCAGCAACAGGTTGAACATGGTTTCCATTATGGTGACGTCCTCGGGCTCCACCTTGATCAGACGACGCGTCTCTGGGTTCATGGTGGTGAGCCACATCATGTCCGGGTCGTTCTCACCAAGACCCTTGGAGCGGTTGATGGAGCACTTCTGGTCGCCGATCTCTTTGAGGATGCCGTTCTTTTCGAGCTCGGTGTAGGCAAAGTAGGTCTTTTCTTTGCAGTTGATCTCGTAGAGCGGTGACTCGGCGATATACACGTAGCCCTCGTCGATAAGCGTGGGCACCAGGCGGTAGAGCATGGTGAGCACGAGTGTGCGGATGTGATAACCGTCGACGTCGGCGTCCGTACAGATGATGACTTTGTTCCAGTTGAGGTTGTCCAGGTCGAAGGCGCCAAGGTTCTTGATGCGCTTGTCCTTGATCTCCACACCGCAGCCCAGCACGCGCATAAGGTCCATGATGATGTCGGACTTAAAGATACGCGGGTAGTCCTCCTTCAGGCAGTTGAGGATTTTGCCGCGGACGGGCATAACACCCTGGAACTCGGCATCGCGCGAGGTGCGAATGGCGCCTGCTGCCGAGTCGCCCTCTACGATGTAGATCTCGCGACGGGTCTTGTCCTTGGAGCGGCAGTCGATGAACTTCTGCACGCGGTTGGCCATGTCGGTCTTCTGCTGCAGGTTGGTTTTGATGCTCTGACGCGTCTTCTCGGCGTTCTCGCGCGAGCGCTTGTTGATGAGCACCTGCTCCATGATCTTATTGGCGGCGTCCTTGTTCTCGATCAAGTAGGTCGAGAGGCGCTCCTTAAAGAAGGCAGTCATGGCCTGCTGGATAAAGCGGTTGTTGATGGCCTTCTTAGTCTGGTTTTCGTAAGACGTCTGGGTGGAGAAGCAGTTGGTCACTAGCACCAGACAGTCCTGGACGTCCTGCCACTTAATGCCGCTCTCGTTTTTGTTGTACTTGCCCTGTTGCTTGATGTAGGCGTCGATGGCGCTGGTCAGAGCACTGCGGGCCGCCTTCTCGGGCGAACCGCCGTTCTCGAGCCACGATGAGTTGTGGTAGTACTCCTGCATCATGAAAGTGAGCAGCACATGCAAGCAGTGATTTTTACGTTGTAATCGGGCAGGTCTTCGCGATCGCGACCGCGGCGGTCGGCCTCGATAAAGAAGGGCTCGGTAAGGTAGTCGGCACCGACCTTCTCGAGCACATAGTCCTCGATGCCCTTGGGGTAGCAAAAATCCTCTTCGGTAAATTCGCCTTCGTCGCCCTCGATGCGCAGGCGGAAGGTCACGTTGGCGTTGACCACGGCCTGGCGGCGCATGGTCTCGCGATACCAATCGTGGGGAATGCTGATGGAGGTAAAGACCTCAAGATCGGGGCGCCACTTGATGGTGGTGCCGGTGCGGTCCTCGTCGCTGGGCTCAATCTCAAGCGCTTTCTTTTTGGCACCAACGACCTTGCCCTTCTTAAAGTGCAGGGAGTACTTGTTGCCGTCACGCCAAACCGTGACGTCCATGTACTCGGATGCGTACTGGGTCGCGCACGAGCCCAGGCCGTTGGTACCGAGCGAGAAGTCGTAGTCGCCGCCCTGGTTGTTATTGTATTTGCCGCCGGCGTAGAGCTCGCAAAAGACGAGCTCCCAGTTAAAGCGCTTCTCGGAAGGGTTCCAGTCGAGCGGGCAGCCGCGACCGTTGTCCTCTACCTGAATAGAACCATCGCGAAAGGCGGTGAGGGTGATGAGCTTGCCGTAGCCCTGGCGCGCCTCGTCAACGGCGTTGGACAGGATCTCGAAGGCGGCATGTGCGCAGCCGTCGAGCCCGTCCGAGCCAAAGATGACGGCGGGGCGCAGGCGTACGCGCTCCTCGTCCTTGAGCTGGCGGATACTGTCGTTACCATAGTTTGCGGTGTTTTTTGCCATACTCGCTCTCTCGGTGCTCCTTTGCTGCGTTTAAGTCATATAGATAGTCAAGGTAGCATAGCCCAGCCCATAGGCGATTCCAACCAACACGAAATCCATCGAACAATCGTTCGGATTAACGGGTAAAACGTGTCGTGCGGATTGTTGTTCCGAATCGAACATTGGGACAAGCGTCTCGTTTTATGGGCCACGGGCGTGCGTGTGTGAGTCCCTTTGGCCCATAAGGAACGCTGTCGGGTCGTTATTTGGGCCGTGGGTCACTTCGCCGGCGCCGCGTTTCGTCATACGCTCATAGTGGAAGCCGATGCCACGGGGACGGCGAAGGCCTCGGGCAACGGATGAGCTGCAAGCGAAAGGAGCGGTGAGGATGATGAAGCCCATGACGAAGAAGCTGCTGTTAGGAATTCCCACCGTGACGCTTTCGGCTGTGTTGGCGTGTACGCTTGCCGGCTGCGGCGGTAGTGCTCCGAGCGGCTCGGCTGGCAGCTCGGGTGGTAGCGCGCCTGTGCAGGAGAAGTCCAAGAAGGCCAAGGCCTATGAGTCGCAGACGGTCGAGGTGGCTGGCATTACCTATGAGTCGTTGGCTCACGGTACGTTCTATCGCGGTGATGCCAAGAAGCAGGACGGCTTTTACCTGCACATCAAGATTACCAACAACAACACAAAGAACAGGACGTTCAGTTCCTTTAACGTGCATGCTGCCCAAGGCGATCTTGAGGCAGGCGACCCGTTGTTTACTTCCGGCAAGGCGGCCGTGCTCGACTACGTTGCAAGTGAGGCTCCCGATGAGCTTCACGAGGGCATCGATCTTTCCAAGAGGCCAGATATCGGTCCGGGCGAGACCGTTGAGTACGTGTATTTCTGGGCGCCCAAGACGGCGTACTACGGGCCCATCACTGTCGAGTTCGTAGACGCTTACGCCCCCGCCAAGAATCATGAGGCCATGCACTTTGACACCACGGGATGCGAGACCAAGGAGTTCAAGGCGGCCGGCGGCGTGGCCGATTCTGGCGAGAAGGCAGATTTAACGGGCATCGACTGCGCATCGTACAGCATCGAGGCCGCCGATGGGTACACGCTGGATTCGTCCGACGAATAGCGCGAAAAGGCAAACTTCTTCCACGACGAGACTGGAGGACGCCTGAACATCAGCATCTTCCCGCGCTCGCCGGAGGAAGAGGTTGCAAGCCTAGAGCAGGTCTACGAAGGCAAGGAGACAACAACCGACCAGGTCGAGTACAACGGCATAACGTGGCTGCGCTTTACCGGTCCCGACAACGGCCATACGCTGTTTGCGACGGCTCCCGCGACGGGCGAGACCGTCCGCGTGTCGATTGGCTGGAAGATCGACTGGGATGCCGCCGTGCCCATGATGGAGGCACTGAAGCTCAAGTAACGCCGCGATTCTTACGTCAGGCGACTCAGGGCTGGCTCCGAGTTATCGGGGCCAGCCTTTTTTGGTGCTCGATGAACAGGGTCAGTGCCTCGCGCGGTTTCGGGCACAGCGGGGCGTCGTGCGCGCAATGACGAGCATGATTTCCATAATGACAGATATAGTTGACATCTTTTGATTGATGCAATATATTTCTGTCATGTTGCAACGGATATCTGTCCACATTTACGAAAGGAACTCCATGCCGGGCAAAAAGAACCTACGCATGAAGGCGGCACGCGCGGCGGTTGGCCTTTCGCAAGCTGACTTAGCCCAAGCCGTGGGCGTTACGCGCCAAACCATCGGCCTTATCGAGGCGGGCGGCTACAACCCCACGCTCAATTTGTGCGTGGCAATCTGTAAGGCGCTGCGCGTTACGTTGAACGATCTGTTTTGGGAAGACGAGATCGACGCCGACCCTAACGCTCTTTAGGAGTCCACTATGAAATATGAAGATCTGAAAATCGTGCAAAAGTGGCGTGAATATGCCGGTCCAAAAGACGAGCGCCTGGAAGCCGAGAACGCGAAGATCTACAAGATTGGCTTTTATCTGCTTTCGTGGGGCATGTTGATGATTCTTTTCTACGAAATTTTGGCTCGTCAGGTTGCGTGGATTCACAGCGATGCCAGCGAAATGCCGCATCTCTTTGCAACGCCGTTTGAGGCCGCCATGTACGCATGGCTTGTTATCGTGATGTTTATTTGCGCTGTGCTGCAAACGCGAAAGGGCTATGTCGATACCAACCGTTTTGGGCAAACCGAGCATCTTCCTGTCGGATACTTCCTGCTCGTCTGTTGTATTAGCGGGGTGACGAGCACGCTTGTCATTGCGGCGATGCGCTGCATCGCGGAGGTGCAGATCGTGCCGTTCGAAGATGTCTTTTGGGCAGCGAACTTGGCGACGGGCGCGGCTTGCGGGGTAACGATTTTCATAGCCACATTCGCCGCTCTGTGTGCATCGTTCTTCACGGCGAAAAAGCGTCGCGCCAAGATCGAGGCAGAACTCGACTCATCTGACGACATTTAATGCGTAATGGGCTGGCTCTGGGTATTCAGAACCAGCCCATTTTGGTGCTCGATGAGCCGAGTCGGCGTCTCTCGCAAAGGTAACTGAGAGCTAGTGAGGCTTATCAGAATTGACCTCATCGGCGGTGTCGTTTTCGAGCGCCGTGCGGCGGGCGCTGTAGGCGACGAGGCCGGCGCCTGCCGCTGCGAGTGCTGTGGCGGCTGCCGTAAGGGGAGCGTTGACATCGCCCGTGCCCGCAAGCGCGCCCGCTTTTTCGGAGCGCTTGTTATTGCCGTGGTCCTTGCCGCTGCCAGAGCCACTGCCGCCACCGGAGCTGCTTCCGTCGGAACCACCTCCACTCGAGCCACCATCGCCGTCTGCCGTCATCGGGGCGTCGTGAAGCCCTGTCGTATCCGCGCTGTCGCATACGCCGACCTGAACTTCTGAGCGTTCGCATGCCGCGTCGGGCACATGAAGCTCGTGCAGTACGGCACCCAGCGTCGAGTTTGCGCCCGGTCGAATTTCCTCGAGCGTCACGGGATCGAGCGCCACCAGATTACGTGCCTTCGCATACAGCGTTACGCGTTTGCCCACTTCGTCGCTCCAACTCTCTGGGATGGCGAAGCTCAGGCGGAACTGTGCTGTGCAGCCCGGTGCCAGCACGGCGTTGCCGTTGTCGGCTACCAGCGGGTGCGTTGCAAAACGCGCGCCCAGCGTCTCGAGCGCGTACTTTACGTGTGCCATGTCGTTGGCCGAAGTATCTTCGGCAAGCTCTGGATCGTAGATCGAAGCCATGCGTGCGTTCGCTCCGAATCCGATGGATGCGCTGGAGAACGGCTGGCTGGAGCCCTCTCGGTACAGATCGATCGTGCCGGCGGTCAGCAACGTGTTGCCGTCGTTTCGCACCGTGACCATGAAGGATTCGCCTGC